>JAIEPU010000295.1 GCA_019748235.1 bacterium | reverse complement strand
GGCCACCTACGAGCGTGATCGAGCCAACATCGCCGAGGTTCTCGAGGACTTCCTTGACCTGCTTGCGCGCGATTTCCGTCACTTCGCGGAAGTCGCGCCGGCCCGAGACGACGACCGTGAGAATGGGAGAGGCGTTCAAGTCGAATCGGTCGGTGATCGGGGTATCCGTCCCCTCGGGGAACTGCTTTAAGATCGTTCGAACCTTGGCCTCGACCTCTTGAGCCGCGACCGCTCCATCCTTTTCCAAAAGGAACTGAACGATCGTGGTGGAAATGCCTTCCTTCGTCGTCGAGGAGATTTCGTCGATGCCCGAGACAGTGTTGACCGCCTCTTCGATCGGCTTGGTGATCGAGGTCTCCATCTCTTCCACGCTCGCGCCGCGAAGTGTGGTGGTCACGCTAACGACCGGGATGTCGACATTGGGCAACAAGTCGACGCCAAGACGCATGTAAGAGAACAAACCGAGGACGATCGGCGCTGAGACGAGCATCGCCGTGAAAACAGGACGGCGAATGCAGATGTCGGAGATGGTCACGTTTTCTCCTTGCCGGGAGAGGAACTGTCTCGAACCGTGACGGGAGTGTCATTCGCGAGTTGGCTTTGACCACTCGTCGCGACGACGTCATCGGGCTTGATATCTCCCATCACCTCGAACCAGAAGTGCGTGCGTCCCTTCTCTTTGTCCGTTTCCTCAATTCGCTGGCCGAGCTTGACCGGGATCCCTTGTGACTTTCCGTCGCGAATGACGAAGACCTTGATAACTCCGGCGAAGCGAACGATCGACTCGGCCGGAACGGTCAAGGCCTTTTCATCGACGCGTGTTTCGACCGAGGCCTTTGCGAAGCTGCCGGGGGGCAGGTCACGATCCTTGTTGGCGATTTCGATTTCGACGTGAAACGTCCGACTCGCGCGGTCGACCGTCGGGTTGACACGGGTCACTTTTCCGTAGTGGATCTTGTCTCCCGTGGCCTCTGTTTTGAGTCCCGCTGTTTGACCGACCTTGATCTCAGTGGCGAATCGTTCCGCCACGGCAGCTTCCAGCTTTAAGGGATCGGCGATCACCAAACGGAAAGCGGGAGTGTTACCTCGCATCGCGGAAACCATCTCTCCCTCGGTCACCGACCGCTCCGCCACGACGTATTGCACCGGACCTTTGTGATCCTTGAGCACATTCGACTGCGAGGGAACGACAACCCGTGTACGGCTCAGTTTCTCACGCGCGGTATCGACGATGGCCTGCTTCTGCCGCATCGACGCCCAGTTAGAGCGTGCATCAAGCACAGACTGATCGAACGCATTTTTGGCGAGCTTCAGATCGGTCTCGACCTTGTCCCATTCCTCTTTCGAGATTGTCTTTTGCGCCCATAACTGACTCGAACGAGTGTGCTGAAGCTCGATAAGTTTCAACTGAAGCTTTGCGCGCGTAACGTTCGGCAGAACTTCGACATCGACCCCCTCATCCGTTTCCGGAATGGTTTTGAGGCCGAGCTTCGCCATTTCCAGTTCCAGTGTTCGCTGGGCTTCGTTGGCAGTCAGTTCGTACGTGCGAGGATCGATTTCGAAGAGGACTTCTCCCGGCTTGACGACATCGCCGACATCATGATGGATTCGAACGATTCGGCCATCGACTTCGGGAGAGATTGGAATCTCCTCCTTGCCGTAGAGAGACCCGACGATGTTCACCAACCGCTGAACTTTTCGCGGCACCACAGGAGAAACGGTGACCGTGACGGGTTTGACTTCAGCCGATTTCGCCGCCGACTCGGATTTTTCCGTGGCGACCAGCAGACTCGGGTTGATCAAGAGCACGACCGCTGCCACTAGGCAGAGCCCCGCGCCTCCAAGGATAATGGGAAATAGCCGATTGCCGTTTTTCATTCGTTATTCGAGATCAAACTCGTCCTTTGGCACGGATGCTCGTTCTGTCGGGGGCGAATGGGCGGAACATCAACCGTGGGCTTGTGTGAGGTATCTGCTCATCTCACGCGTGATTTTTCGCATGAGTACTAGGTAGATCTCTTGTTCATCCTCGTTCAGTGATTCCAACAAAGAGCGGCAGAAACGGAGCCGTTCCTCGAGATTGAATTCCGCGACTCGTTCACCCTCTCGGGTGAGATGTACCCAAACGAGCCGCCGATCGTTTTCATCTCGCTCCCGTTTTACCAGGTGTTTTCGTTCCAGATTGTCAACAAGAGTCGTGACGGTATTCACCGCCAAGTGAAGCTTTTCCGCCAACGAGCGCATGATGCTTGGGCCGGACTCACCCAGGACTTCAATCGCGAGGAACTCATGGCGACTCAATTCATTGTTGGGATCCGCTGCCACCGATGCTTCGAGCGATCGATGCTGAAGAATCAACGCATGAATCTGTTCCCTGAGTTCCCGGGCTTTTGCTTCGATGTCGTTCATGATCCCTCTCCTCGCACCATTCTAATATCGTTTATTTCGGAATTCGAACAATTCATTTTTTGTTTATTTTAAGTCTATTTGAGATAAATATTTGTGGAATTGAATTTGATGTCGCGTGAGTCCGTTAATTTAGGCTGTTGGTAAGGCCAAGATCTAGGATGAAGGATTTGAAAGGTTAGGCGGATCATCAGTTAGCCGAATCCAGGGGGAACCAAATCAGGATACCGCCGGCAAAACTCTTCCCAGCCCTTGGCTCGAAGGCGGCTGGCATCATTGTCGAGCCTCCCGTAGCCCCAGGGGTTTCGCGTGGAGCGATCTCCGTGATAATCGGTGTGACTCTGCTCAAGGATGATGTCGAGCACGCCAAGATCTGCCGCCAGTTTGAAGGTGTCCGCCTTATCGATGTGCATGATGGGTGTGTGAATTCGAAACAGGTGTGGGGCCATGGCGGCAGAAAGCGTTCTTTCCATGTGATCGATAAACTCGCGCCGGCAATCCGGATAGCCCGAGTAGTCGGTCTGGCAAACACCCGTCACCAGGTCTGAAATTCCACGATTGAAGGCGACCCCTCCCGCAATCGAGAGAAAAAACAGGTTTCGGCCTGGGACGAAGGTCGCGGGAAGGTTGGGATCTCGTGGGTGTTTCGAGTCGACCGAAAGCTCGTGATTCGTTAGGGCGGAATTACCGAGAAGTCCGGTGATGTCGATGACGGTGAAGGGGACATTCGCCAATCCGGCGATCTTTCGAGCTTGTTCAAGTTCTATTCGATGCCGCTGCCCATAATCGAAACCGATTGCATGAACCTCGTCAAATTTCGATTTGGCCCAATAGAGACAGGTCGTCGAGTCTTGTCCGCCGGAAAAAAGGACGAGAGCCTTTGACATCCTTCCTCCGTGAGAAATCTCGCCGTGCGATGTTTGTGAGTGTTAACAGCCAAATGCCTCGATGTACCTTTTCTACCAACATTCCCAACCGAAGTGTCCGAGTCTCCTCTTGTCAGTGTCGATTGGTAAGCCAACAATCGTCCCGGAGCGATAAATGATTCGATGGCACGGTTCCTTCTCTGGAAGGCAGAAAATGTCTAAATGTTCATTGCTCGATTGCTGATAATGGTTATGATGTACGAAAGTTCATAGTGTCTAGGTGGTCAGAGGCTTAGCTTCAACCAAGCGAAATGCAGGAAGAGGAAGGATCGGCGATGGCTCAGGCGACGGCAGACGAAAAGGCTCTCAAAGCAACCCTGGGGCTGGTCGAGAAGCAGTTCGGCAAAGGGGCCATCATGACCCTCGGGGAACAGGCTCATGTTCCCATCGAGTCGATTTCCACAGGGGCACTTTCTCTCGATCTGGCTCTCGGAGGGCGGGGAGTTCCTCGCGGCCGAATCATTGAACTTTTCGGTCCGGAATCGAGTGGTAAGACTACGATCGCTCTTCACATCATCGCGGAAGCTCAGCGAATGGGGGGAGTAGCCGCGTTTATCGATGCGGAGCATGCTCTCGATCCCGGTTGGGCGAAGCGACTCGGTGTGCAAACCGACAGCCTGCTCGTCAGCCAGCCGAGCAGTGGTGAGGAAGCTCTTCAAATCACAGAAATGCTGGTGAAATCCAACGCGGTCGATTGCATCGTGGTGGACTCGGTGGCGGCCCTTGTGCCGAAGGCAGAACTCGAAGGAGATATGGGGGATTCTCACGTCGGCTTACAGGCCCGCCTGATGAGCCAGGCGTTGCGAAAGCTCACGGGCATTCTGAGCCGTAGCAAGACAGTCCTCATCTTTATCAACCAGATTCGTCAAAAGATCGGCGTGATGTTTGGCAGCCCCGAAACGACGACCGGTGGTCTTGGTTTGAAGTTCTATTCCTCTTGTCGAGTCGATATCCGCCGAATCAGTCAGCTCAAAGAGGGGGAAGAGGTGATCGGCTCTCGTATCAAGGCGAAGATTGTGAAGAACAAGATTGCTCCCCCGTTCCGCCAAGCCGAATTCGATCTGATGTATGATCACGGAATCAGCCGCGAGGGAGATGTCCTCGATCTGGGTGTCGAGGAGCGTGTCGTCTCGAAGAGCGGTGCTTGGTTCAACTATGGCGATATCCGTCTCGGTCAGGGGCGAGAGAATTCCAAGCGATTCCTCGCCGAGAACCCGCAGGTTTTCGATGAGATTCGGACTAAGATAACCGAGAAGCGTGTTCCGAAATCAGGCGGACCCGAGTCCCCGGACGCAGAATAGAGGGGACGGCAAATCCGTTCTCATGCGGCTGCCGGTATTAAGTGATAGGTCGCTTATCACTCAATAGCGTCAGCCGCGATAGTGACGTTGGATGTTGCTGTTCTCCTCACTCTTGTGTCCTCCTTTTCTGCACGCATTCGATGATGCGCCAGGGCCGAGGTCTGTAGGAGGACGGTAAATGCTTCCCGGTCGAATGAGTCGGCAGGTCATTCATCGCATCCGCCTTCAATGGTTGTCGATTTCTCTCTGTGCTGTTGTCGTGTGTGCATCATCGACGCCTCTATTGGCCCAGCCAATGGAGGACAATTCTGCGCTGGCAGAGCAAGGTGTGAAGCAGCTTCAAGCAATGGAAGCGGCATTACAGCAAGCCATCGATCGAACTCGTCCCTCGGTCGTTTCGATTTTTCTGCAGGACTCCGCACCGAACGGTCTTGATCCTCAATTCGCACCCGGAATGGCTCGGCCTTACCCCTCAACCCCTCAACCCGCCAGTTTTGGGAGCGGCGTCATCCTTCGCAAGGAAGGACTCATCGCGACTTGTTACCATGTCGTTCGGAGCGCGGCACGTAGCGCGAATGGGTTGGGTATTCGTGTCGTCTTGCATGATGGAACTTCGTTCGCCGCGACGGTGTATGCGGCTGATCCTAGAAGCGATCTTGCAGTCCTAAAACTCGTCTCCGCAAACCCACTTGAGTTGACTCCGATCAACATCGGAGATGGTGGAAAACTGTTTCCCGGCCAGTTCGTGCTCGCCTTGGGAAATCCCTTCGGCGTCGCGGAGGTCGATGGTTCCATTAGCGCTTCCTGGGGCATCATCAGCAACATGCGCCGGAGGCCTGCTCCTCCCGCTCCCTCCGAACAGTCCGAGTCGATGGTTTTTCAGGGGCGAACACTTGTTCAGACTGATGCCCGTCTCAATATGGGAAGTTCCGGCTCCGCCTTGATCAACATTCAAGGTGAACTTGTCGGCGTCGGCATGGCTCTATCTGCTGCGATTGGGATCGAGGCACCGGGTGGATTCGCCCAGCCGATTGATGCGGCAACTAAACGGATTCTCGATACGTTGGCCGAGGGACGAGAAGTCGAATACGGCTTTATCGGCATTAGTTTTGATAGCACCAGGGTTCCCATCGGCGGCGGGCAAGTCGGGAACGGGGTCGTGGTGGCCCGGATTGCGCTTCCTTCGACCCGCATGGCCGGTCTCCTTCCTGGCGATGTGATCAGTTCAGTGAATGATCATCCGATCAAAGACGTTCACGATTTGATCTTCACGGTGGGAAGTTTGCCGGCGGGCACGAAGCTGCGTACCAAAGTGGTTCGGAAAGGTGCCGAGCAGGAATTGACTCTGACTTTGGGCAAGTTTCCCTTACGCGAGGAACCGATCGTCACCAACAAGCGGCCGCTCTTTAACGGCCTTCGTGTTGATCACCTGAGCACGCTCGTGGACAAAGGGAATGTCGGTTGGGGGGATGAGAATGGGGGGCTGCCGCCTTATGGGGTCGCCGTCCGCGAAGTCATTCCCGGAAGTCCGGCGGCGGAAAAGGGAATTCAGCCCAAGCAAATCATTCTTGCGGTGAATGGTGAGAAGATTTTAGATCCTGATCAGTTCGATCAACTCGTCGCGGCCGCGACGGGACCGATCAAGCTGACATTCACTGGCGATGTCGAACAAGTGTTTGGTTCTGGCGACGAAAAGAAATCCGACCGATGACGACAGACGAACTTCGCGAGGCCTATCTTTCATTCTTCGAATCTAAAGGGTGCGTTCGCAAACCAAGCGACTTGCTCGTTCCCCCCAACGACCCCAGCGTGCTGTTCACGCCCGCGGGAATGAATCAATTCAAAGAGCAGTTTCTCGGCATCGGTCCGATCGAGTTCACCCGAGCCACGACCTGTCAGAAGTGTGTTCGAACCGGCGACATCGAAAACGTGGGCAAGACCCGGTTTCACATGACGCTGTTCGAGATGCTCGGCAACTTCAGCTTCGGCGATTACTTCAAACGGGAGGCGATCCACTGGGCTTGGGAATTCTGCACAAAGATCCTTGGCATCGATAAGGATCTGCTTCACGTAACGATCTATCTGGACGACGACGAAGCCTACAACATTTGGCACAACGAAATCAAAGTTGACGCGAAGCAAATTCGTCGCTGCGACGAGGACCAGAATTACTGGCCCGCCAGCGCTCCTTCCGAGGGGCCAAATGGCGTCTGCGGTCCCTGTTCCGAAATCTATGTGAACCTCGGCGGCAATGATGAAGTCGAGATTTGGAATCTTGTCTTCACGCAGTTCAACCGAGTTGGGTTCAAGCAACTCGAGCCCCTTCCGAAGAAGAACATCGACACCGGCATGGGGCTCGAGCGAATCGCGAAAGTGATTCAAAACGTTCCGACGGTTTTCGACATCGACAACATGAAGTCCATCGTGCGTGCCGCGGCTGATGCGTTGAGCATGAAGTATGACGCAAAGAACGCGGAATCGTATCGCTTCAGGCGAATCGCGGATCACTCACGAATGGTGACGCTTTCGCTTCACGAGGGGGTTTACCCCTCGAACGAAAAGCAGGGGTATGTCGTTCGCCGGCTGCTTCGTCGCGCGGTTTTGGATGCATATCAGCTTGGCCATCGAGAGCCATTCCTCAATCTGCTCGTCCCGGCTGTCGTTGACTCGCTTCGAAAGCCTTATCCCGAATTGGCCGAAACGGCCGCCAGTGTCGCCAATGCGATTAAGGTGGAAGAGGAGCGTTTCCTTCGTACCGTCGACACCGGGATGAACTACCTCGAGGGTTTGCTGAAGAAGGCCGCGAGCGCGAACAAGCCCGTCATCTCAGGTAAAGACGCGTTCGAGCTTCATGCGACCTACGGCTTTCCGGTGGAATTGACCGAGGACCTCGCCGAGGGGCGGGGCGTCAAAATTGATCGCGAATCATTTGAAGCGGAAATGGAAGGGCACCGCAAGACGAGCGGCTCGGGAACGTTTTCGGGCGACGTCTTCGCGATCGGCCCGCTTCATGAAATCAAGAAGACCGTCGGCCCGACCGAGTTCATTGGATACACCGCGATTGATGGAGACGCCACGGTAAAAGGAATCATCAACAAGGATGCGGTCGAAACCGGAGCGGTGAAGGCGGGACACAAGGATCCAATCACGCTCATCCTTGATCGATCCCCGTTCTATGGCGAGTCGGGGGGACAAGTCGGTGACATCGACACGATCCAAGCGAATGGACTTCGTTTTGAGGTCATCGATACCCAAAAGACCGACGGCTATCACCAGCACATCGGCTTTGTTCGCGAGGGTGAAGTGAAGGTCGGGGCGAAGGTGAGGGCCTCGATTGATGTGAATCGACGGCAAGGAATTCAGCGGGCGCACTCCGCGACTCACATTCTCCATTGGGCGCTGCATGAAGTTCTCGGCAAGCATGCGACGCAAGCCGGGTCGAAGGTGGAAGACGACATTCTGCGATTCGACTTCAGCCATCCCAAGGGAATGACGGCGGAAGAAATCGAAAAGATCGAGCGATTGGCGAACGATCGCATCATGTCCGCGGCTCCCATCTCATGGCAAGTCAAGCCGATCGCCGAGGCCCGCAAGGAAGGAGCGACCGCCCTCTTCGGAGAAAAGTACGGCGACGAAGTACGCGTTGTCACGATGGGGGATTTCAGCAAGGAATTCTGCGGCGGCTGCCATCTTTCCAATACAGGTCAAGCCGGTCCGCTCAAGGTGCTTCGAGAGGAATCGGTGAGCGCGGGGACCAGACGACTAACGGCGGTCACCGGTCGCGCGGCCCTACGCACCATTCGCGAGCAGGGGGCTGTTTTGACCGAAGCGTCGCAGCTTCTCAAAGCCAAGCCGGAAGATTTGCCGAGTCGAATTGCTGCCCTCCAAAAGGAAGTGCGGGAGTTGCAGAAGTCCCTCGAAAAGGAAAAGACGAAGCAGACTCAAGGTCAGGCCGACAGTTTCATTACCGAGGCGGTCACGATCGGTGGAGCTAAGGTTATTGTCCGTGAGATCGAAGGGGCGGACGCCAAACAGCTTCAGGCTCAGGCCGATCAGCTCCTCGCCAAGGGAAGTTCGCTTGCAGTGCTTTTGGCGGGCAAGAATAATGACAAGGTTGAGATCGTCGCTCTCGTGAGCAAGGATCTCGTGACGCGCGGAATGGACGCATCCGCTTGGGTGAGAGGCGTTGCCGAAATCGTGGGGGGCAAGGGAGGCGGTAAGCCGAACATGGCCCGCGCCGGAGGAACGGACGCGACCAAACTCCCCGCTGCCCTCGAAAAAGGGATCGAGATCGCTCGGGCGCAGTTGGGCGGCTAAGTTCCGTCCTTTTCATTCCGGCATGAAGCCTGGAAAGAACGCTCGCTGCCAAGGATGGCCTTCGCGATGGAGCATTTTGCAAAACAACGGAGCCTCGTACGGCGGCCTTGGGTCTGGGCCGTCGCGGTTCTTCTCATTGTCCTCATTCCCCGTCTGCTCACACTCATCTTTGCCGTCGCGCCAGCGCGGGACGCGATTCGCTATTGGTCGGCCGCGGACCTCTTCTACACGCAGCCCTTTCTGAGCGCGCTTCGCGGCGCGGATAGTTATCCCATCTATCCGCTTTCGCTCGCCACGTTGAAATGGATCGGACTAGCCAATACGCCTGAAATGTGGTGGCGATCCAGTCAACTTTTGAGCCTCGCTTGCTATGTCACGTTTCTCTGGTTCTCTTATCTCGTCGGTAGGCGACTGTTTGGCTCACGAATAGCGTGCTGGGGTATCGTTCTGGTTTCGATCCTTCCACGTCAAATCCGATACTCTGTCGATGTATTGAGCGACAACCTGGGTGTTGCCCTCAGCATGGCGTCTCTTTGGATGCTTCTCCGTGCCATCGATCAACCCCATTCCGTTCGACAAGTTATCCAATTCATGATTGCGGGACTCGTTCTCGGTTTGGCTTCGCTGACGAGAATTCAATCGTTGATCATTCCATTGGCCGTCATTTGGGCGTTTGTTGTTTGGTTTACTTTTCATTCGCGGAGAATCGCCTGGGCCGTTCCGTTCCAAGCGACGGCTTACCTGCTCCCGATCGTGCTCATGGTGGGGGGATACATCGCCGCGCGTGGAGAACTCTCCCCACGCAACACCGCACGGGCGATCCTATCACAGCAGACGATGCTTGAACGTGATCCCGCAGCGAAGCCAGTCGAATGGAAGACACCCGTTGATGCCTGGATGCCAATCACGAGCGGATTACATGGCTCAGCCTGGATTAGGGCAACGGCGGGAGGGTGGACCGTTTCTTCTCTTCGCGCGCTGTGGGAGTTCCTGCAAGAGACGCGTGGCGTCCTAGGGCTCTTCTTTTTCGTGGGGCTTGTCGTTTGGTTTCGTGAACCCCAATCTTCATCCTCAAAATCGATCGTTCTCTGGTTGATCGTTGGTTCGTTCGCGCTGGTGGTGCTGTGCCGTTGGCGAGCCGGTTTCGTGGCGGGGAGATACTTTCTTCTCGTCTTACCTCTCTGCGCGATGATCGCGGCGAAAGGGATACAATCCCTCCTCGAAGCGATTCATCGGAGGAGCATCCCAAGGAATCGACATACTCCGTGGATCGATTTGTCCCTCGCGCGCGGAGTCGCGTTGGGCCTTGGGGCTTTACTTATTGGTGTCTCCGTGCCGGCGTGGATGGAACGTCTCCATGCCGATCGTTTCGGGCATCGAGCCGCAGCGGACTGGTTATTAGCCCACACGCGCGATGGGGAAGCGGTCTTCGATCCCAGTTGGGTCAGTGCCTACTTCTCCGGCCGCCCGATGGCGAGTCTAACACCTGGGATACCCACACAGACTCGTTATGCGGTGATCGATCGTTCGTTGTCGGCCGCACCACCGAATGGCACCGCGCCGGCCATTCGATTCGCTGAATCTGGCCGCGTCGTCGCCGAGTTTCCTAAGAGGGCCGGCTCCCAAACTATCGGCATTCGGATCATCGAACTTCCTCATCACTCTCTCGGTTCAACGCGCCAAATGGGAAATTGACGGCTCATTCAGTTCTCGATCTCTGCCTCTCGGGATGCAAGCTCGTTCGACGCTTTCGAAAATAGATAATGCAGAATGCAATGAGTGCGGGACCGAGGCACAGAGGAAAGACGATGGGGAAAATCTTGATGTACCAATTTGTCGGCTGGTTCTCCGTCTTTGAGGGTGGAAGCTGCGGTTCGGTGGAGTAGAGCCGATCAAACTCTTGGTCCGCATTCTTGCCGTGTTGAATCCATTCGATCTCTTGTTGATGAAGTTGGTCATACCATAACGATGCCTCAGCCAACTCTGTCTCGAAATGGCGTTCAACTTCGGCGAGCGAGATTGGTTGTTCTGAATTTGCCCACTTTGTTTGAAGAGAGATTGTCTGCTCAGCAAGCCTTCGATACGGCTCGGAATTCTCGATTCTATTCGATGCCATCAAGTAACATCTACAAGCGAGGAGTTTCGCGTCGGATTTGGGATTTTCATCATAGATGAGCAAGTCACCAAGCACTTCCAGAAGTACTGGGTTGTCGTGATCCGCAAATCGCATCATGCCAAGTATTGCCACGATTGCATTTCGCGCTTGTGACTCGCTTAATCTTGGAGCCCCGGATTGCTGAGCGAGGTAATGAGCGAAACCATCCGTCGAATCCACAATAGCGGTGTCGCGCCGTAACGGGAGATAGTCATTCCCAAGTCGCCGTTGAAAGAGGATGTATTCGACTAGATATTTCTGATATAGCTCGCGACCAAAGTGTGCATCGGGATTGACGGCGAGCGCCTTCTCGATGAAGGGAAGACCCCTCTCATATTCACCATTGAGAATGTAGAATGTTCCCAGGTTAGCGTATGTTTCGTACAACCCAGGCTTCAACAACTCCTTTCGTTCCATCGTCTCAATCGCTTTGTCGGTCTGTCCCGTTTTCTGATAGGCAACCGCGAGATCATCAAGGAGTTCCGCGTTTGCGCCATCTTTCTCTAAGCGATTGAGTCGATCTTCGATTCTCCACCGATAGAAATCCGGAGAATGACGAAGAAACTTCCCCGTGATAAGTTCCAGGGTACTCGGGAATCGAGCGCGTTCTTGCTGAAGCGTGTCGTGATCCCACAGGCATGCCATCGCCGCAGCAGGTAGAGAGAACAGAGTGATGGCGCAGATAAGTTTTAGGCGAAGTCGATGTCTAATATGACCTCTTTTTCTACTCGGCAAATCGAACGTCACGTCGTTATTCCTCAGCGAGAGGGTCGTCATAATATGGCGAATATCAGGACGTTCGTTCTACGACAAATACTCGTTTCAGGTTCGTATGGCTGCGACATCTAAGGTATTGCGCGCCTTTTCCCAATTCCATCGCAAGAAACGGAGTGGTCTCCCCTCGGGCTGGGTGGAAAATGGATGAAGGAATAGACGCGAGCGTTGAGAGATCAGAATGAAGAGTTTATTGAGAACGAAATCGAACAAGGTCCGCGAAGCGTCGCGTTGGCGGGCGGTTCAGCATCGCGATGAGCGAGCGAACGGTACCTTCGTGTTCGCGGTGAAAACGACGGGGATCTACTGCAAACCGTCATGCCCCGCGAAGCGCGCGAATCGGGAGAACGTCCTCTTCTACGATTCGTTCCTTGAGGCGGAAGCGGCGGGGTTTCGTCCCTGTAAACGATGTCGTCCGCAACTGATTCCATCGACCATTCCTCACGCGGAAGCGATCATTCACGCATGCCGAACGGTGGAGTTGAAGGGAGATTCGATGAGCCTCCGCGATCTCGCCCGTGAGGCTGGCATGAGTCCGTTTCATTTCTCCCGCGTGTTCAAGGAGGCAACAGGCGTAACTCCGAAGGCTTATGCGAATGCACTCCGTGCTCGGCGAATGCGGACGATGCTTCAGTCGTCTCGATCGGTCGAGGCGGCGATCCAACGAACGGGTTATCGATCGGTCAGCCGTTTTTATGCGGATGCGGAAGGGCAACTCGGCATGACTCCTTCCGCCTTAAAGTCCCGTGGAAAAAGGGAAACGATCACGTACGCGTTGATGCGTTGTTCCTTGGGACATTTACTCGTGGCGAGTACGGCCAAGGGGATTTGCACGATTGAACTCGGCGATGACCCATTGAAATTGTTGGCCGATTTCAAAAATCGCTTTGCGGATGCGACCTTGGTTGCTGGCGACAAAAGCTTTGTTCGGACGGCGGCGCGTGTCATCGCTTTGATGGAGTCACCCAAGGTTGGCTTGGACTTGCCACTCGATATTCGAGGGACCGCGTTTCAGCATCGGGTATGGCAGGCCTTAAGAAAAATCCCAGCGGGTGAAACGATCACCTATTCGGAGTTGGCCGAGAGACTCGGTTGTCCCCGGTCGGTCCGGGCAGTGGCGAGTGCTTGTGCCGCTAACCGGATCGCGGTTGCCGTTCCTTGTCACCGTGTCGTTCGGATCGGTGGCAATCTGGCGGGATATTATTGGGGCATCGAGCGCAAAAAGGAACTCATCAATCGCGAGAAACGAGATAGCGCCAAAGGTTCCGACTGATCGTTAGCTCGCCGCGCTTTCGGTCGCGACTTCCCCTGCCGACGTTTGCCCCATTTCTTTTCCGGCCACGCAGGTCGCGACAGCCAAATCACCTGTGACGTTGAGGACCGTCCGGCACATATCGAGGACGCGATCGACGCCTAGGATAATTCCGATTCCTTCTCCCGGCACTCCTACGGATCGAAGAACAACGACAATTAGTGGGAGAGATCCCCCTGGGACGCCGGCCGTTCCCACCCCCGCGAGAACAGACATCAAGACAACGGTGATCTGCTGGAAGATCGTTAGTTCGACGCCGAACACTTGGGCGAGGAAGAGAACAACAACCCCTTCGTAAAGGGCGGTGCCGTTCTGATTCCCGGTTGCTCCGACGGTTAGGACAAATCGCGCGGTGGCGGGCGGAAGTTTCAATTCTTCTTCCGCGACGCGGAGGGCGGTGGGTAAAGTCGCATTTGATGATGACGTGCCGAATGCCGTCACCATCGCCTCGCGGATGGATCGGAAGAACTTCATCGGACCCATGCCGTTGAAGATCTTCACCATGAGCGGATACGTGACGACAAGTTGCAGGCCAAGTCCGAGCAGCACGGTGATGACAAACCAAACCAAGGTCCAGAGAATATCGACCCCGACAAGCGACGTGATCGAAAAAAGTAAACATCCGACGCCGACCGGCGCGAGCCGCATGGCGAAGTTGATGATCGCCATCGTAATTTCAAAGAGCCCCTCGAGCCATTGAACCATCACCCGCCCTTTCTCCGGTTCCACCGCGACGAGCGCAATGCCGAAGACGAGCGAAAAGAACATGACCGAAAGCATGCCGTTCCCCTTCGACGTTCCGTCGAGGGAGCCGACCATCTCTTGAATCGGGTTTTCGGGAATGATGTCGAGGAGGATATCGCGGAGCGGCTTCGCTTTCGATGCCTTGTCCACGGCGCTCGTCGCTTTGTCTGAGTATTTGGTCCGAAGGGCGTCACGTTGCTCTGCCGAGAGAACCGTTCCCGGCTGGATCAAGTTAACGAGCCCCACGCCGAGGGCGACCGCCGTTACTGAAAAAATAAGTGTGAACGCGAGAGTTCGTAAGCCAAGCGTTCCGAGTTTTCGCACATCGCCGATCGCCACGACGCCGAGTGCCAGGGCGGAGAAGACCAGCGGCAAGACAACCATGAAGACGAGTCGAAGAAAAACTTTGCCGATCGGCTCGATGAGGTTGGTAACCCACGTTTCCAAATGCGCGCGGGCGTCGGTGTTATTGGCCGTAAGGACATTGGCGATGATTCCAAGCACCGCGCCGATCAACACGCCGATCAGAATCTTGGTCGCTAGCGGAATCTTTCGTTTCACATAACCAGCATGATGGAACTCAGTCGTATTCGGCATTTCAGGCTGGCTCATTCGTCTCTCCGGGAACTTCTGTTGGGGAAGAACTTAACCGAAGTGAAAGGGAATCGCCACGACCTTTGACACAAAAGAAAAGGGGAGATCCGTCGCGAGTTAATCGCTCGCTCGCCGATTCACAATCACGATTCCCGCGAGGACGAGAATCGACCCCACGACGAAGCGGACGTCGAGCGGATCGCCGAGCAAAATCACGCCGAGACTAACGCCGATCAGTGGTGTGAGGAACGAGAATACCGATAATCGCGACGCGAGATATTTCGTCATCAGCCAGAACCAAACGAGAAAGCTGAGGAATGCGACGACGACCGATTGAAAAGTCAGGCTCAGCCAAAGAGTGGGTGTAAATTGGATCGTTGTTGCTTGCCCGCTGACAACGGCGATAGGGATCAGCATCACCGCTGCACCGACGAGTTGGTAGAGAAGCGTTTTCGCGGGAGACGCATTCGAGAGCGATGTCCCACGAATGAGGATGGTCGTTGAAGCCCAAAGAGCACCACTCACCACGCCGAGAAAATCACCAAGCATCGTGAATTCCGCGGATCGGCTCTCCTCGAGAAGTCCTGCCGAGAATGCGATGATGATGCCGACAAATGCGACCGCTACGCCGAGCCACTGGCGAAAGGAAAGGTGCTCGCCGTGAATGAAAGCGTGAAGCCCGATCGCGGTGAAGACGGGAGCGGTGTAAAGAAAGACCGACATATGCGATGCGGTCGTGAAGATCAGCCCGACCGAGACCGCGAGAAACTCTCCCCCAAACAACAGCCCGACCCAAAACCCAGGCCAAAGTGTTCCATCTCGGAGCGAGAGGTTGTCTCTTTTGAGGAGCATGAAAACCAAGACAAGGAGGGCACCGACGAGGGAGCGAATGCCAAGTTGTAAGACCGGATTCATCGAAGGAGCAGCCGCTTTGACCGCCACCTGTTGAAAACCCCAGCAGAGACAGAGAAGCACCATCGCGAAAATCGCGAAGCCGTCGAGAGGCTTGCGAATCGGAGGCTCACTCATGTCACCACACAGATTGCAATTGTCCGACGGTATGGTCGGACCGTTCGTTCATTGAGAAAGGATCTCGGTCCCGACGGATCAGATGAGATCGAGCTTGGAATTGCCACGAGAATTCGTTTTCTTTTGACGGCAAGCCGCGCAGACGCCGTAGACGATGAATTGCCGATGGTCCGCCTGAAAGCCATTCTTGAGGCAGATTTCGTCCTGCAGGCGATTGAGATCTTCGCTCATGAACTCCGTGACGCTGCCGCACTGGTCGCAGTACAGGTGTTCGTGCTGTGGATACCCGTAACTATGCTCGAAGGCACTTCGCCGTCCAAACCGGAGTTCGCGAAGAAGGCCCGCTTCGACCAGAAGAGAGAGCGTGCGGTAGACTGTCGGGCGACTCATGCGCATCCCGCGATCACGCATGCTCTGAAGGAGCTGATCCGCCTCGAAATGATTATGCCGTTCAAAGACGTGCTCGATGATTTTCATTCGCTCGCCAGTCACTTTGAGCTTTTTCAGCTCGAGGAACTCGCGAAATTTATCAATCGGCAATTGACTGACGGGAACGGACGGCAAATCCTCGCCGCCGGCCGGGTGGCCGTCACTCATGGCATTTCGTTCAGAAGCGGTGAATGTTGTGCTCATTGACTTTACTATACCGTTTCGAGTTCCAAGGTGCCATTCAGCTTCCTCCCGAACCGGCGTTCCATCGAACAAATCCCACGCCAATTATCGGCAAAACACGCATCATCTGGCATTTTGAGCGACATGAGCCATCCTTCCTCTCTTCTGAAGCGTAAAACGGGGAGGACGGGTGAACTGATCTTCTGTTTCTTATCGTGATGAACGAGATTGAGTCTCGATTCGTATCTTTCGAGCAGCAGGGAAACCGGTGTTTCGGAACAGTTCGTGGCGACAATAGCGGCATCGACGACACATTCCGCGGCAATTCAGCCGAGGACCGGATCGCGCTTCTGGCGTTGGATGATTCAATTCAGCCTCGTTGCGCTGGCATTCTTGCTCGCCTGTAATGAAATCTCTGACTACGACATCTGGTGGCACTTAAAGACGGGCCAACTCATCCCACAACGGGGAATCCCGAGCACGGACTGGTACAGCTTCACGTCGAGCGATCGGCCTTGGATCGACGTCCATTGGGGCTTTCAGCTCGTCGCCGCTACGATTCATTCACTGGCGGGTGTGCCGGGGCTCGTGATCTTGCAAGCATGCGTCATCGCAACGACAATCACCATCGCCCTCACGGCCTACAGGCGCGTGTGGAGCGTTTGGCCACAGTTTGGCGTTTTGCTCGTCGCGCTTCTTGTCATGTCGAGCCGTTTCTACGTCCGTCCTGAGATCTTCACCCTTCTGTTCACGTCAATCTTCCTCTCCGTATTGCTCCACGCGGAAGAGCGGCCACGGTTGCTTTGGATCCTTCCATTCGTGCAAGTGCTGTGGGCGAATGTGCAGAGCCTCTTCGTGTTCGGGCCGCTTCTCCTCGGGATGTATTGGGCAGAAGTGATCATTCGAGGAAGGGG
Source organism: bacterium (assembly GCA_019748235.1). Lineage (GTDB taxonomy): Bacteria > Planctomycetota > Planctomycetia > Kolteriales > Kolteriaceae > JAIEPU01. The sequence goes on along the minus strand of JAIEPU010000295.1, from coordinate 5,898 downwards.
TTACAAAGGGCATGTCCGTCTACTAGCGATCGTGACCGGGCTGGTCGGCGTCGCCTGCATCGTCAGCCCGTACGGCATTTGGAATGTCATGTTCCTGGGGGACGTCTGGCAGAAGATGGACCCGGAAGCGGGCAAGTTCTACCGCGCGACGATCGGAGAGTTGAAAGATGTCCGTTCGTTCCTCGCGGAAGGGGGCTGGCAGTCAGGCGGGATCTACATCCTCTTTCTCATGATGTTTCTCGGCGCAGTGGGGGTCGTCGTGCGGTGGCGCGAAATCCTACTCAAGCGCGAAGTTTTCAGGCTACTTCCGATCATTGCATTCACCTGGCTCGCTCTTCAGGCGATGCGAAATGCCAGTCACTTCGCGCTAGTGGTGGGGATCGTCACCGCGTGGAACTTGGGGCCGTCATTTCCACGAAAGACGACCGAACTTCGACCGGCTGCGGTCGCGCTCTTTTTATCCCTTTTCGTCGGCGTTTACTTCGTCGGCGGACGGCTGTCCGAATGGATCGGCTCACATCGACGGTTCGGCTTCGGCACGCATCCCGAGCAGTTCAGTTTCGAAGCGATGCGGATTTGCTCGCTTCCGGGCATGCCGGACCGAGCCGCCATCTTTCACATGGGACATGCCGCCAATTACATCTACGCTTGCGGGCCCGAGCGCAAGGTCCTGATGGACCCGCGCCTGGAAGTCCACACCGAACAAACGCTCCGTGACTATCGCAACCTGGAAGGTGAGCTCGAAACAGGCACGAATGGTCCGCAGATGCTTGATCGTTTCGGCATCAATCTTGTCGTGGCCGGGTGCGAGCAGAACATCCGCATTCAAGCAACTCTTTTCTCAAGTCCCGCTTGGAAGTGCGTCCATTGGGACCCGATCGCCGCGGTGTTTGTAAGGTCGACACTGAAACTTCCACCGGGGGTGGAGGAGTTCGATTTTAGAAGGGGGATGTTTGATGATGCGGTGGCTGAGAATGCCGATTCAAATGCCGGAAACGAGCTAATCCTACAGTTGATGCAAGTCTCAATGGATGTGGGGGTGGGAAGACAGTGGCTTGATTGGTGCTGGGACAAGATTTCGTCAATTCCGGCGAATCTCCACCCGTATGCAGGACGGGACAACCCATCGCAAGTAGAAGCAAGTCGATTATTCACTCTTGCTCAATCATTAGCCGGACAGCAGAACCCGAGCCAACTAGTGGTACGGCGAATCGCATGGCGATCGGCTCGCAGAGCATGCGGGCTTCGGCCAGAGGATCCAAAAATCCTTGGTCGTTCGCTTGCAATTATTGCGATGTTCGATCGCCTCATAGATGGGGACACTGATTCGCTATACCATGCGGAGTTTCGAAGAGTTGTTCATTATCATCTCAGACTTGCCCTCGAAAAGAATTCTGATGATTTGACATCTGGATTCTATTTGCAACAGATGTTGTTAGATAGCGGCTCACTCGATGAATGTGTCCGCATACTGCAGATGGTATCCGCTTATTCCCCAAACAACCCGGCACAACGTAGTGCATTGCCTCAGTTAGGTCGGCTATATGAAACCAGACGAGAATCACTGGTTAGCGCTCGAAGAAAAGTGCCTGACCAGCTCGCTTCCTGGGAAGATCTGCTCAAGTACCGTGATCTGAGGCTTCTCGGAGATCTTGCCGTTCGTTTGAAGTCGTCCAATGGTGGCGAAGTGATCCGAGGGCTCAATGAGGACCAACGCATTTCGGTTGGAAGATGGTATCTCCAAATCGACCGACTCGCTCAATTGCAGAAGGTATTTGGGTTCGGCAACCAATACGAACTACTTGAGTATTTAATTGCAGCGAGACCGATGGAGCCAGGTATCTCCAATGAACCGCTCGATCGCGAATTGTTCGACCTTGCATGGGGATTGCTGAGTGGTAAACGATTGGAACTTCGCGAGCGACTCGGTTCCATCAACCCCGACGAATGCACCCCCGCGCAGCGGAAGATCTTAGCTCGTTTTCGCGATCTGCTTATCGATGAATCGGACAAGAGGTGAATTGCGGGTGCGAAGATGACGGGTCAGCCAGTAGACGGCGGCTCCGATCACAAGCAGCGAAAGCATGCTCTCCATCATGTTCACGCAGAGGATGATCATCAGGCTACCGAACCCGCCAACCGCGACCTTCGCATGACGAAGCCTTGCCGTTTTCGTGCGCGAGCGGCGGACCTGCAAGGCCCCGGCAGCCCCCACCAACACGGAAAGTGCGAGTATTGAATAGAAGAATGTCGCGCTCATGGACGTCATCTTTATCCGCCGGTTTAACCCTCAGTGCTTCGCGCTGGGGGATGTGGAATCCCCAGCACGTCTATGAGTTCATTCGTCGGCCAACCGGCCATATTGCCTATAAACGGATCGGAACTCGTCCGAAGAGTTCGACACCATACTGAGGAGCCGTTTCTAAATCAAAAGGAAATGTGGTAAGAGAAGATCATGTTAAACCGACTCGGACTGAATTTTCTCGCCCGTGACATAAACTCCTAGGTGGTAATACGTTGTATTTGGAAATACTTGGCGCCCACGAAACTCCGCGGGCCCACTTGCCCAGCGGACGATTGGCCATAACTTAAACGCTTCGAGAAAGTTAATCGCAGAAGGGGCAGGAAGTCATGCAGGAAGGCATTCATCCCGATTACCGCGAAGTGGTCTTTTACGATCATGCCGCCGACTTCAAGTTCCTTACCCGATCGACGGTTCGGACTGATCAGACCATCGAACACAACGGTCAAACCTATCCGATGATCACGGTCCCCATCAGCTCGGCTTCTCACCCGTTCTTCACGGGCAAGAACATGTTCGTCGACAGCACGGGCCAGGTCGAGAAGTTCCAGCGCCGGTTCAAGAACTGGAAGGGAGCCAAGAAGGCCTAGGCCCCTGTCGATTTCTTCAACAGGTTCCTAAGACTCTTCGGGTCGATCTCGGTAAGTTCGAAACGCGAAGGCATGCAGGGTGATTCCCGGCATGCCTTTTTCGTGTCCACGAATGGCTGCCCCTTTCGGTGATCCCTTGAACAGATCTGGTGCATACAATGCATCGTCGGTCCGAAAGTATCTCGCCGGAGTGAATGCCGTTGTCGAAGTCGTTTCAACTTGTGAGTTCCTATGAGCCGGCCGGAGATCAACCGGCAGCGATCAAGGAACTAACGGAGGGGATCTCCCGAAGCAAGCAAACGCAGGTGCTCATGGGGGTGACTGGGTCGGGAAAGACCTTCACGATGGCGAACGTCATCGCGAAGCTCAATCGGCCCGCTTTGATCCTGTCCCATAACAAAACGCTGGCTGCTCAACTCTTCTCCGAATTTCGCGAGTTCTTTCCTCACAACGCAGTTCATTACTTCGTCAGCTATTACGACTACTACCAACCCGAAGCGTACATTCCGCAGCGCGACATCTACATCGAGAAAGATGCCGCCATCAACTCCGAACTCGATCGATTGCGGCTCGCTTCGACGAGTTCGCTCCTCAGCCGACGCGATGTCATCATCGTGGCAAGCGTGTCGTGCATTTATGGCTTGGGTTCCCCCGCCGATTACAAGCAGATGATGATTCGGATCGCGCGGGGTGAGATGCTCGATCGGGACGAGTTGCTCCGCAAGCTTGTCGATATTCTCTACAACCGAAACGACATCGAGTTCGTGCGTGGAACCTTTCGCGTTCGGGGGGACGTGGTCGAGCTTTGGCCGGCCTACGAGGAGTTCGCCTATCGCATTGAGCTCTTCGGCGATGAAATCGATCGGCTCAGCATCATCAATCCGATCAGCGGCGAAACGATTCAAGATGTCAATGAAACGTATATCTATCCAGCAAAACACTTCGTTCTTCCCGAAGAGCGAATTTCCTCGGCCGTCGCGGGGATTCGTGCGGAGTTGTTGGATCGGCTCAAGGTGCTGCAAGAGGATGGAAAGCTTCTCGAAGCACAGCGTCTGAGCGCGCGTACCCGGTTTGACCTCGAGATGTTGCAAGAGGTCGGGCACTGTCCTGGGATTGAGAATTACAGCCGTCACTTAACGGGACGAGCGCCGGGAGAGCGTCCCCACTGTCTTCTCGACTTTTTTCCGAAGGACTACCTTTGCTTCATCGATGAATCGCATCAAACGATTCCACAGATTCAAGCAATGTATGCCGGCGATCGAAGCCGCAAGACGACACTCGTGGAGCACGGCTTCCGTTTGCCCAGCGCGCTCGACAATCGACCGCTCAAGTTTGCCGAGTGGGAAACAATGGTGGGGCAAACGGTCTTCGTTTCCGCGACCCCTGGCCCCTATGAACTGGGCAAGTCGGGAGGCGAGGTCGTCGAACAGGTCATTCGTCCGACGGGACTCATCGACCCTCCGATCGAGATTCATCCGGCTCGGGGCCAGGTCCCCCACCTGATGGATCAGATTCGTTATCGCGTGAAACGGAATGAGCGGTCGCTGGTGACGACGCTGACCAAACGATTGGCCGAGGATTTGTCCGCCTATCTCAATCAAGAGGGGATCAATTGCAAGTGGCTACATTCAGAACTCGATGCGATCGAGCGAGTGCAGTTACTTCGTGAGCTGCGCGAGGGGAACTTTGACGTCCTCGTGGGAGTAAACTTGCTTCGTGAGGGACTCGATCTTCCCGAAGTCGCGCTGGTGGCAGTGCTCGACGCGGACAAAGAGGGTTTTCTCCGAAGCGAGACATCTCTCATTCAAACGATCGGTCGTGCCGCCCGAAACGTTAACGCGATCGTCGTTTTGTACGCCGACACGGTGACTCCCTCGATGCAGCGGGCGATCGATGAAACCAATCGTCGGCGTGCCAAACAGGTTGCTTACAATACGGAGCACGGGATCACGCCTCAAACAATTCAGAAAGCGATCAAGGCGGGGATCGAAGAAGAGATTGGCGCGCGTCGGGTGGCGATCGAAGCAGTCGGTCAAAGCGACGAGCAAGCTTCCACGCAAGAGTACATCAATCAACTGGAAGCGGAGATGCTCGCGGCGGCGGAACGTCTCGAGTTTGAGCGAGCGGCAAAACTTCGGGACAAGATTCTTCAGCTTAAAGGAGAATCAGGTTCGGGTAGTTCCAAGCCTCAGATGAAGAAATCGAAACGGGCTAGAAAGGGAAATTCCGCAATTCCGCGGCCCAAACGAATGTCAGGTAATTGAATTCCAGTCCCCATTTCGGGACACTCGACTGTACCGATGTGCGTGTGAGGAGCCCATTCTCATGGCCGTCGATACTTTCGAGGGTATTGCCGTGAGCCTACATCTCGCCACATTTCGATTTGATGTTACTCCACCGAAAGGTCATCCCCTTTGCGGCGGGTGGATCAAGCCCGTCGTCGATGTCGATGATTCCCTCGAAGCGATTGGTTTTGTCCTGTTGGGAGCCGGAGCGCCGATCGTTATTTGTTCCATCGATTGGACAGGCATACTGAACAGTGCTCATGTCGATTTCCGCGAAGTGTTAGCGGATGCGGCTCACACTTCCCCTGATCAGGTCGCCATTCAATCTGTCCATCAACACAACGCTCCCTTTGTTTGTCTGGAGTCAGAGAAGTATGTCTCGGCTCAGAAGGACCTGCCTCACGTTGTCGAGCTGAGCTTTTGGAATGAAGTGCTCAAGCGTGGAGAGGCCGCGGTCAAAGCGTGTTTGAAGAACGCCAAGCCGGTATCGCACATCGCGACAGGGAAAGGGAAGGTGGAGCGAGTCGCATCGAATCGCCGGTTTCTCGGCCCCGACGGGAAAGTGAAGCAGTGGCGGGGGAGCTCCTGCAAGGATCCCGCGCTGATTGAATTGCCCGAGGGACTGATCGATCCCTGGCTTCGAATGGTGGCATTATACGACGGTGACGTGAAACTTCTCAGCCTTCACTACTATGCGACTCATCCCATGAGCTACTACGGT
>JAIEPU010000214.1 GCA_019748235.1 bacterium | reverse complement strand
GCGATCAAGAGATCGAACTGCGACCCGAACTCGGCACTTATGAAACGTCGACCGGACAAGTCACTCAAGTGGCCAGTGATGAATGGAAGGTGACCTTCCACACGGACAAGCGGCCTCGACAAGTCGTGGTGGATCCTGAATCACAAGTGCTCGATGACAACCCACGCAACAATCGCTGGCACATTGATCCGAAGATCCGGTTCGCGCCCTTTTATACGCCGCTCGAAGAAGTGGCGATGGTTCGGCCCCTGGATCGACCATCGTTTTCGTTTGGTCCCGGAATCGATTGGCTCGGTCGAATGACGTTCCGTGGATCATTGATGCAGCCGAATTACTACCGCATCTCTCCTTTTATCGCGTATCCCTACACGGAGGACGATGGAACACTTTCCGCCGGCGTCGACGGCGAAATCATGAACCGTCCCGTTTCAAACCTATCGCTGGGCTTCTCGTACAATCGTACGCTGGCGACCGATCTCTACGACTTGCCGCTCAACCAAGGAGATGTGTATCTCCGAAAGACATTCCTTTACACGTCGAGCTTCTTTTATCCCAACCTTGCATACGCCGACGTCTATTACCGGTTCGGCGATAATTTCTGGCCGGATGCGGACTATCGAAATCATCAAGCTCCGGGAGTCATCGTCTATCGCGACATCCAGGCATTCGGAACCCGTTTCCACCTCGATACCCGCATGCCCTACTGGGCCCCAGACCGAGGCTTCACGATCGACGGGTTGGTCGAAGGAGGGACGAATAACTTCGGTGGTTACAGCACCTTTATCCGAGGGATGGGGCAAGTCGCGGGCGTACACAAATTGCCGGACGGGCTGGGATACTTCTCCGAAACACGCGTCGCCACACGTGTGCGAGGTGGGATCGGCGGCCCGGACAATGGAAATCATTTCCATTTCGGCGGTCCCACCGGATTCAGAGGACAACGATCAGAAGATACCGAGGGAAGCGCCTTTTGGCTGGCAAGTTGCGATTACCGTGTCCCGTTCTGGGAAGAGGCGAATCACCATCGCTCCGTCTGTGACAATATCGTCCGACTGAAGAGCCTTTACGGATCGGTGCTCTATGACGTCGGCGATATGTATTTGAAAGGTGACTCGGAAGGATTAGATCACGCCATCGGCGGCGGACTCTATTTCGACTTCATGCTTCTCAGCTTCCTCGACCGCATCACGCTTCGAACCGAGTATGCCAAGTCGATGCGATATGGCACGCAGATGGTCTGGTTCGGCATGTATTACGCGTACTAATGAAAAGTACGGCTGATGCGATCTTATAGCCCTCTCTCCCTCTTAAGTTGCCATTCCCGGACCTTCAAGGCCACATCGATGACTGCCGGCTCGTTATGAATCGCGCCGTAGTACCAAAGCGTCTGCGCGACTTCGCTGTAGTTGACATCCTTGGGCTTGCCTGAATCGGGCGAGAGTTCCTTACCGACACCGGTTCGAGTATTCCCCTCAACGATGATTTCTCCTGTCGGCTTGATACGGGTGAGCTGCCAATCCATCGCCAGCTTCATCGCGGCCTCGAGTTCTTCGTTCGGCAGATAAAGCGTGAGTTGCTGCGCCATGAGCAAAGCGACGGCGTTATAGCTTGAATCGCGTCCTCCCCGTTCGACGAAGACACCCTCCTTGTCTCGACGTTCGAGAGCTGCCTTCACCAATTTGCGCGAAGACTCCTTCATCTTTTCATCGCCAAGGACGATGCCGCACAATCCGAATGCCTTGGCGGCGATGAGAAGACGATTGGCCGTATGCCCTACCTTGATAACGATCGTTGGGTAGCCCTTTTGAATGAAGTCGCATGCCTTTCGGAGCTTCGGCATCATGTTCGCGAATCGATCTCGGAAATGGGGTTCGAGAGGAGACGCATTAACAATCAGCACCGCACGTCCCACTTCCTGCAGAAAGAAGTATGCGTTTTCAACACGGATCGAATAGACGGTGACGGGCGCATCGCCCGGCCGGCCTCCCCCTTCGAATCCCCCATCCTCGACTTGAGTGGCGAACATCGCTTCAACCGACTTCCATGCGTCGTCGGCACGTTCCTTGTCATTGTTGACCGCCGCCGCGGCGAGATATCGGCAACCTCCACGTCCCTTGATGATGGTCCCCAGCTTATCAGGCAAGTATGTCGAGATAATCTCTGGAGGCATCGTCTGTAGAAGCTGGTACTCGCGCTTCAATGATTCTTCCGCTTCAACGCGAACGGCTGTCAGCGAAAATAGGGTGAGAACAATCCAAGTCGGTGCGCGCATTCCACTCACTTTCATTGACTACTAGACGTCGTGTCAGGTTGAACACACGATAAAAGACCGAAGCTCAAGCATCCTAGGGGACAGGAATGTTCACGTCCCACCAAACTAACACGTAGTGATCCGTTTCCTTTTCCAACCCACCGACGACTAGACCTCCCCCGTCTTGGAGATACGCCATCGTGGTGATGGATTTCAGGCCAGTGCGAGCACTGTAGATCTCTTGTAGGGCTTCCGAATTCCACATTTGAATGAGCCCGTCTCTGCAAGCACCGATGATGGTGCGACCGTTCTGCGAAAACGAGACCGCTTGAACTTCATCCGTTGGACCATGCAGTTTCTTGATGAGTTTCCCATCCGGAATCGAGTAGACACCAACGGTGGAATCTCCTCCGGCGAGGGCGACCTTCCGACTGGTCGGATCGAAGGATGCTCCGTTGATGTGGCGTTCGTGATTGGTGATTGATGATACCAGAAGAAGTTTCGCCGCGTCCCAAATCTTCGCGGTAGAGTCGTAACTGAAAGTCACAAGATAGCGGCTATCAGGTGAGAAACTCAAACGTGTGCCCAACTTGTGAGCATGTGCCTGATGAGGCGGCTCCACTCCCTTCATGTCGATGACTTCCACGTCTCCGTTCGAACTGCAAACTCCCAATTTCGATTCATCCGGTGACCAGGCGACCGCACAAGGGGATGCGTCCTTGATGTCGCGAATCGTCTCGAACGATTCCCCCTTTTCCCTCAGCACTTGAACGTGGTCACGCTGCGTTGCCGTCGCGATTTCGCCATGAGCATCGACGCTTAATCCCGTCACCGAGTTATCTAGCATCGTTGAATGAGTGATCTTACCGGTGGAGACTTTTACGATCTCGAGTTCACCTCCCCGGCACCCGACGGCGACCGTGCCAGGTTCAGGGCCGGGAGCCATCGAAAGTGGCTCCGATGGAAGTTCACTTACCACAGGATTCTCGCCAACCGTTTTCTTTGACCATAATCGGACGAGTCGATCCTCTCCGCAGGTTGCAATCTCTTCGCCGTTGGGATGGATAGCGACCCCCCAGACACGACCTTGATGAGCGACGAGACGCCCGAGCAACTTGCCATCGGTAATGTTCCAGATCTTCGCGACATGGTCTTTTCCAACCGTCGCGCACCATGTTCCATCGGGAGAGATCGCAAGTGCATAGATCCAATCCGCATGAGCGCGCCACCGACGAAGAACTTCTCCCGTCGTCACGTCTAGTACTGTCAATTGGCGATCATTTCCACCGACCACAAGGGATCGATTCCCCGGAAGAAATGCCCCCGCGGAAATACTTCCTCCCACCGATCCCAGCAATCGGGGAGACTCGTTTTTGGTTGCCTCGCAGACGAACACGCTCCCATCAGCACAGCCGATGCCGACTTGACTTCCATCCGAAGATAAGAATGCGAACTCGACGTCTTTCCCTTCGATCGTCCACGAATGAACGATCTCGCCTGTCTCATAATTCCAGAGCTTGACAGTCGGCTCCATTGCCGCGCTGACGACCCACGGTTCATTGGTCGACGTGACGCCAAGGGAACGAATACCTCGCGAGTGTCCTCGCAACTTTCGAAGAAGATTTCCCTCAGCGTCGAGAACTTGAATGGTGGTGTCGTCTCCGCCACTCAAAATGTGGCGACCGTCTGCGGTATAAGTGACCGTGTTCACGTCACCACGATGGCGCGCGGGGAGCGATGTTGGATCCTGCCCTCCTTGCTTCCACCGCATCAATGAGCCATCGGCACACGCCGCCAAGAGGTAATGGCCATCCGGGGAGTAACAGACTTGGTACAGGTTGCCTGCCGCGCCTGACAACACCTTCTTCTCTTGGTGAGTCAGCCGCCATAAGCGATACCACTCGAAACCTCGTCGATCAGGTTCGAGGCCCGAGGGAATATGTTTCATCAGGAGATCCACGCACTGCTTGACATCCCCCGTTTCGAAGGCTTGCGAAGCTTGACGAATATCGCCGACGTACTCCAGGTCGAGTACTCGGCGACGATTTATTTCGGCGGTCTCCTGTTGTTCTTGAGTGACCTTTTCGATCTGTTCCATTCGCTCGATCGACTCGGTGACCGTCGATTGATGCTGCCACGCGCCGATCCCCGCCACTGCGAGAAAGACGACGATGACGATGACCAAAAGTGACTCCGTGGGACGGCGACGAGTCAGCTTCGATATCCTCGAAATCAGTGAAAGCGGCCTCGCCTGCGTCGGCATCCCGGCTAAGAACCGACGAAGATCTTCTCCAAGCTGTGCCGCGCTCTCATACCGATCACTGGGGGCCTTTTCGAGGCAACGTAAACAAATCGCTTCGAGGTCATGCGGTATATCCGGCCTCGACCGCCGCAGGGCGGACGGATCGATCGGAAAGAGTTCCACCGATGATTTTGCGAGGGAAGATTTGGTAAAGAGGGGCTTACCCGTCAACACTTCGTAAAGAACCGTCCCCAATGCGAAAACGTCTGTCGCAGGGGAAATCTTCTCCGAGTCACCGTCTTTTTGTTCCGGAGCCATGTACTCTGGCGTGCCGACAATTTCCTGGTCCACGGTATCTTCGTCGCTCTTCTCCTCTAAGACCTTCGCAAGACCAAAGTCCGAGAGCTTCGGATTGACTCCCAGGAGCGCCACATCCGTGGGAGGCTTAGCGGTACGGTCCTTGAATGGGAAGAGAAGTACATTGCTCGGCTTGATGTCACGATGCAAAACACCCAGTTCCTGCTGTGCATACGCGGTCGCCTCGGCCAGGACAGCCACCAGTCGGGCAGCCCATCGATAATCAACAGGCTCCTTTCGATCTTCGAGCCACTCCGCCAGGTTGGGCCCATCGCAAAGTTCTGAAACGATGTAGCAGGTCGGGCCGATTTCTCCTGCCTCGTGGATCTGGCCAATGTGTGCATGCGCGAGCGCGGCTGAGGTGCGCGCTTCGGCAAAGAAGCGATCTGCAAGCACCGGCGAAACCAAAACTTCAGGACGGGGCATCTTGAGAGCGACGTCCCGTTTTAAGGTTGGGTCGAAAGCTTTGAAGACGACACCGAACCCCCCTCTGCCGAGTTCCTCTTTGATGATGAATCGACCGAACTCTTGTGGAAATCTTGGACGCTTCTTTTTTCGCGGACTCTTCGATGTGCGCGGCCAAAGATTCTCGAGCATGTGGAGAACAGGCTTTGCTTTCTCGACACGGCGCTCGTCGGTGCCGAGATCCGTCGGCTTTTCCTCCTCCTTTTTGTCTTTGGGCGTATCGCGACCGGCGGCGAGTTCCTCGTCGTAGCGAGCCAGCCGAGAAGCAAAATCATCTTCCGGCTCGGGTGCCGATTTCGATGACATTCGAGTTGTTACCACCTTCCAAAACGGGCTCGCCATCGATCTTACACACTTCCACGCTTCCCGTGGGAACCGAACTTTGAGCCGGTAGTAGCCCTCGGTTTTCGGCGATGCTACGAGCCAAAGCAATTATGCATCGTAAGGCATTAAAAAACAATGAGTTAGAACACCAAAACAATCGTCTCAGAATCGAGAAATTAGGCGGAAAACTCGTAAGATAAGCCCTCGTAAACAACGCGGCTTTTCTACCCATGGAATGGATGGCTCGATGGCAGATTCTGGCGACGATACGCCCGTCAACGGCACGGACGGCAATCTACCTGTCGCGAATCAGGTTCAAGGCATTCGCGAACTTCAAATCGACGACGACTTACGTGACAGTTATCTCTCCTATGCGATGAGCGTCATCGTTTCGCGAGCTCTTCCTGACGTGCGCGACGGCCTCAAACCATCGCAGCGCCGTCTGCTGGTCTCCATGAATGATCTGCACCTGCATCCCCGTGCGAAGGAAGCCAAGTGCGCCCGTATCTGTGGTGATACCAGCGGTCGTTATCACCCGCACGGCGAAGCAGTCGTGTATCCGACGCTCGTTCGTTTGGCGCAACCATTCAATACCCGCTACCCGCTGGTTAGTAGCCAAGGTAACTTCGGGTCAATCGACGGCCTTCCTCCCGCGGCCATGCGTTACACCGAAGCGAAGATGTCCTTCGTCGCTGAAGCGATGCTGGAAGACATCGAAAAAGATACCGTCGACATGACGCCGACGTACGACGAAACCGGAATGGAGCCGGTCGTCCTTCCGTCGAAATTCCCCAATCTTTTGTGCAACGGGTCGCAGGGTATTGCCGTCGGTATGGCGACGAGCATACCACCGCACAACCTGACTGAAGTCGCCAGTGCGGTCGAGTTGCTGCTCGACAACCCTCATGCCACGCTCAATGAACTCTTGGAACGCGTTCCTGGTCCCGACTTTCCGACCGGCGGCATTATCTGCGGCAGGCGAGGGATCGTCGAAGGTTACCGGACCGGTCGGAGCACCATCACGCTCCGCTCTCGCTGCGAAATTGTGGAGGAGAAGGGACGGCAGAAAATCGTCGTCACCGAAATCCCCTACATGCAGCAAAAGATTCGCCTCGTGCAGAAAATTGCCGAGGCGGTCAAGGAAGATCGTGTCGTTGGCGTCTCGAACGTTCAAGACCACAGCGACCGGACCGGCATCCGAATCGTGATCGACGTCAAGCGAGATGCCGACGCGAACGTCGTTCTCAATCAGCTTTACAAGTTCACTCCGCTGCAAGACACGATCAGCGTCATCATGCTGGCGCTCGTCAACAATCGCCCTCAAACGCTCGGCCTGAAGGCGATGTTGACCGAGTTCATTCACCACCGAATGACGGTTATTCGCCGCCGGACACGATATTTACTGCAAAAGGCGCGCAACCGTGCCCACGTTCTCGAAGGATTGCTGATCGCCGTTTCGAGCATCGACGAAGTCATTCGCCGCATCCGGGCGTCAGCGGACATCCCTACCGCTCGCAAAGCGCTCATGGATCTGGAAGTCTCCGCGGAATTATTGAGTCGCGCGTTGGGTGACGAGGGATTCACCGCCTTCCAAGCGATCATGGGTGTTCAGGCGAGCTATAACCTGACCAGAGCGCAGACCGATCAGATCCTGCAGATGCAGCTTCAGCGACTGACCGCCCTCGAGCAGGACAAGATCCTCAAAGAGTATCAAGAGATTCGTGCCGAGATCACCGAGTACGAACGCATCCTTTCCAGCGACGACAATATCCGCGCCATCATCAAGACGGATATGCAGGAGATTGGCAAGAAGTTTGGCGACAAACGGCGGACCGAGATCGAGGAGCAAGAAGGCGACCTCGACATGGAAGCGCTCATCGCCGATGAGCTTGCCGTCGTCACGATCAGCCACGAAGGCTACATCAAGCGCATTCCGCTCGACACTTATCGCACGCAGGGACGCGGCGGAAAAGGAATCACGGCCTCGCAGACGCGCGAGGGAGATTTCCTTTCCGACATCTTCATTGCAAGTACCCATGCTTACATCCTTTTCTTCACCAACATGGGTCAGTGCTATTGGCTCAAGGTGTATGACATCCCAGCCATGTCCCGAACGAGCCAAGGCCGGGCGATCATCAACCTGCTCGAGCTTCGTCCCGAAGAGCGAGTCGCCAGCTACGTCGTGACGCGCGAATTCGACGATCGGGCGATTTTCATGGTGACTCGCAAGGGACTCACCAAGAAGACTTTGCTCGCCGCCTATAGCCGTCCCAAAAAGGGGGGCATCATCGGTATCTCTCTCAACGAAGGAGACGACTTGATCAGTTCGTTCCTGGTCAAGGAGGGAGACGACGTCATTCTCTCTACCAAGCACGGCATGGCTATTCGGTTCAGCGAAAGCCAGTCCCGCGCCATGGGGCGTGACACTCAGGGAGTCAAGGGGATTGACCTTATTGATGACGATGAGGTCGTCGGCGGCGTCGTGGTGGATCTTGAAGGGTCCCTTCTGACCGTCTGCGAACGGGGTTACGGCAAGCGAACCAAGTTCGAGGAATACCGTTCGCAAAATCGGGGTGGCAAGGGACTCATCGACATTAAGACCACCGACCGCAACGGCAACGTCAATTCGATCGCGGCCGTTCGCGAGGATGACGATTTGATGCTCATCTCGCAGGAAGGGATGATCGTCCGAATTCGCATCGAAGATATCAGTCTCATCGGTCGTAACACGCAAGGTGTTCGCGTCATGTCGCTGTCGGAAAATGACCGTGTCGTCGCTATGGCCCGGATTGCGAAGGAAGACATCGACGAACAGATCGCGAAGTCGGCATCAATGGAAGAACCGAGCGTGAACGGTCATCCGCCGACTCCTCCTGCGGCAGGTGCGGAAGGAGAGGAACCGGCAAGCGAAGAGTCCGGCGACGCTCCCCCCGAAGAGTGACCAACTTCTCTCGCGAAGGATGTCCTCTCTCGAATACAATCGGAGTGGGTGCTCTTCCGACGATAATTGAGTTTGCAGACGGGAGACGCACCAACTGCGCCTCCCGTTTTCATTGGGCAAGCATCGTTGAACGGTGATCCTCTTCCTCGTTCAACGTTTGTCCGCGGCTGGCGAAATCGATGGAGGAATCGTCGGCCATGCCAACAAAGGCCACATCATTGCCCACCGATTCATCCGTTCTCGATGAGGGATGGGAACGTTTCCTGAAATCACCTGAGGCACGTCTGGCGATCTGGACGGGAAACGCCGAAGGTTCTTTCGCGGTCGAGAATAGCATTCAGGAATTCAACAACCGCTCCACGACGGATCTCATCCTACTCTTGACCGCTCCTTTTGCCGATTCAGCGTCCTTCGGCAAGGCTTTGTCGGAGGATATCCAGGCTCGTTACTCATTCGCGAAGGGCCTTCTGGAATCAAGAGGCCTCCGAACGGATTGGACCTGTACCGAATCTGATGACAATGAGAACCCGCACCGGACGCTTGCTCGAACCTGCGTCAATTTCGTGCGTCACCACGGTCCGGCGCTCGAAAGACTCATGCTTTTCCTAACTCCAAGTGCGATCGCCGACGAACGGTCGTATGAAAAATGGCTCGCTCAACTCATCGCAGGGAACATTCCCGAATCGATCCGATTCGCGACGTATGAGGCTGATGAGCGTCCGCGCCTGGCACGAATTCGCGAGGCGAACAATTCAAAAGTGCTCTGCCTGAATTTTGAGACAGCAAAAGGTCAGTGCGCGGAATCTGATCCAGCTCAGGTCGAATCGCAAGTAGGTCGGCATATCGCGGCCATGTCGAGTTATGCCGCCCAAAAGGATCTCGGGTCAGTGGATCGGGAAGCAATGCAAGCGATCGATTTATGCAAGCGGCACGAGTGGCCTCACTTGGGAACTTCTGTGTTGATGCTTCTTGGCTCCGCCTATCTGACCGCCGATCGAGCGGATTTAGCGCTTCAGGCTTATGGTCGGGCGGTCCGTGCCGCTGAGGCCGCCGCCCAGCAAGGTCGACCGGAAGCTCCTTCGCTCATCGTGATGAGTAAAACCGCTGAAGCAACCTGCCTCTTCCAAGCAGAGGATTTCCCACGCGCGACGGAAGCGTATGCCGATATCGCTCCTCTAGCGGAGAAAAATGAGAATACGCTGGCTGCCTTTGAGAGTTGGCGGATGCTCGCGTTCTGCCGACAGCAAGCCGGCGATTACGAAGGGATCTGGCAAGCGGCCGGCAAAGCGTTCGCAGCCTCTGAGAAGCTCGATCCAGAAATCAGGCAGGCGACTCTTCCCTATTTCGGCAAGTCTCTTCTACAAGCAGCCGGCGATGATCGGACGTGGGCTGACAAAGTGGAAGCCAAGATGAAGAAGCTTGTCGGTGATGATTGGCAGGATCTCATCCCCACAGCGCCTCCCGCTTGAGGTGACGTTATGCCGCACGCGACCATTCGCGTGAAAGGGAAATTGTTTGAGGATCTTCGTGGCTTGCATCAATCGCCGCTGATCGCTTGAGCCGAGCCGACCAGACCACCACAACGCACGCCGCCATCACGACTGCGTATAGATAAAGACCGATCCCCCGATCCTCCCCCTTTGGTCCGAATTTGAGAGTTCCCCAGGCGAAGATAATCGTCGCCATCACCACAGCATTGATCCATGCGGGCTCGCGTCTCTGAAAGAGGAGCGCAAATAAACCAAGATTGATCAGCGCGGCGGGAACGAAATGATACACCTCGAGAAATGGACTCGTCGCGCCGAGAGCAAGTCCCATTACTCCTACGCCGAGCGCCCAATCCGTTTTCTCGGTGTTGCACCTGAAGCGAGACAACAATGCGGTCAGCGCGAGCAATGCGGCGACAAGTGATCCCCAGAGGAGTCGGCAGAAGAAGAGGATGGGAAGAGCATGCTCGCGGCCCAACGTGGCGAAAAGCCCCTTTCGCAAGGATGTGAGATTCATGAAGTCGTAGTGCTCAGTCCCTAACATCAGCCGGCTGATCTGGTCTCCCCATGCGCGATAGACCGCAAGCGTGCCATCGAGACCGAATACAGCCAGAGGTGGAACGATCCAAAGAAATACGACCCACACCCCCGTCCGGAGTCCGTTTCGCCACTCGCCACGTGCGAGAAGATAGGCGATCACCGCCACACTATAGATCTTGAGTGAAATACTCGTGGCAAGGAGGAGGCTTCCCCCTTTCGACCATCCACGCGCAAGGCCGGTGATTCCCGCGGTGAGCAAGAACAGATAGATCATGTTGCAATTGGTTGCTCGAAGGTCGGTCACCACAAAATAGGCGACGCTGACCATCGCGAGAAGCGCGATGAGCCACCGGAGCGGATGCTTTTCAATTCCTACAAGGATCGAACCAAGGACGAAAACCCCTGTCGTGCAAAAGGCGGTCACGACGAGCCACACCATCGCGGTCGAGGAAAATGAAAACATGTGAAAAGGGGTGAGAAGGCAGACAGCGGACGGCGGATAGGGGAATATCGGCGGATAGACATGCTCCGTGGCAACCATGTGGCTGAATTCATGAATCAGCTTGTAATCGACGATGCGATGAGGCCACGGCACGGAACCGAAGACCGGCGTGACGATCGACCAGCAAAGTGGCAAGATGAATAGCAACAGCAAAGAGAGGACGTTCACCGCTTTGAGCGCCAAACGACCAGACATGCTTTTTGATTCCCACCAGTGTCAGGGAGCGACCATTCTTTCATGCGGGCGACCCTTTTGGAGGATCCGCAAGAGGAGACAACTTCGCTTATTCTCTGAGTTCAGAAAAGCTCTCTTCAGGTAACGATCGTTGGAGATAAAGAAGAAGACACGAATCGCTTATCCCGTCGGAGATGGGAACGCAGGCAAAATGGGCAAATTCAGAGTCGTTCCGACCAAGGCGTCGAGGATTGCGATTCTTCAGTCGCCCGTAAGATCTAGTTCGAAGGGGGATACGGCACGGCTTCACTCACTCCGATACAGGTATCGGATCGATCCTGCCCTGCCCCAATGGAGCCGTTTCTGTTGGCGAAGAGATCATCCCTGCCGAGATAGGGTGTGCCATGCCACTGGACATGTCCGTCGGCGAAAAGAACGTTTTGTCCCCATCCACCGTGATTGGGGCTGTTCTTCGATTTGAGGTTCTCTCCCTCTCGCGGTGGTCGATCGGAGAGGAGTGGAGCATACTCCCCCGCCTCTGACGGGCCGACATGATCCCCCTCGACCTGATGTCCCAACGAATACCCGAACGAGCCCCCCATTTCCTTGCGTTGAAGTTTTTGCACGACCGAGCCTGTCGGTGCGGCGAGATATTCGGTGAGCCGGGGAACGTATACCACCGCGCTATCAGCCATGGGGCAGATGAGCACCTTTGCCTCCGGCAATAAATCCCTCGCCTGAAGCAAAAGTGAAAATACTCCCGCGTGGTTGAGTGGTCCCGCTGGATCGCCGGTGGGAAGTTCACCGCTTTCCATCACTTGGTAACAAGCCATCGCTGTGCCGATCTGCCGAAGCTTGTCGCTACACTGGAGACGTCCTTCATCACCGCGAAGACTCGCAATGGCTGGCAGGATGAGAAAGGCCCCAAAGAGAAGTATGCTGCAGATCACCGCAACGTCAAAGAATCGAATGTTCGAATTCGGAGCGAAGCTATCGCGAATAACAGCGGACATCACAGGATCATGAACGGCTGCTATTGTTTGGTCGGCCAAACCTGGGGGGGGCTCAACTTCATCATCCCATTGAAGAGGATCGAGTATTTGTCGACGAAGCTGCTCGAGTTCGGCCCTGAGTTCGGGACGGCGTGCCAACTCCGTATCGATCAGTTGCCGTTCCTCTTCAGGAATGGCGTTGAAAAGATAGCCCACCAGATCCATGTGCGTTCTCTGACCAGGGCTGAGATGCCGTCACTCCACCAGTGACGAGCATTGCCGACATCCTCATTGGAAGGGAAAGATGAGTTAATCGCAACGTCAACACGAGAATGGAGCGAATGTCATGGCGTCGGTCGCGATCAAAGTTCCGCCTGCTCTTCAAATGTCATCCGGTGCTGTGGACGACGCAGGGATGAAAAGCCATTCGAAATAACTCAATCCTTAGCTTTCCCTTTACCTCCACCAGGATATTGACGGCTGGTCGCGACATCCTTTGGGGTGATATCCCAAGTAACCGTGTGGTCTCAATCCGAGTCGATGAGACCCAGCCGCTTCCAAGTTTCGCTGAGACGCAAGACGGCCGCATGAAGCCGCGACTTCACCGTGCCAACCGGAATCTTCAAGGCGTCCGCGATATCCTTGTACTTCAAACCCTGGTAATAGCACATTACGATGGTCGTCTTTAAATGTTCGGGCAAAGATTGAACGGAAGACCGAATAATCTGAGCCATCTCCTCTTGCTCGGCATGTTCGCTCGGCTGCCCGGTCGCGGATGCGAGCATGTCCATCAAGGTCGCCGGGGCATCCCCCTCAGCATTGTCGTAACGCTGATCCAGGCTGGGTCGCGCGTGCCGCCCGTTTCGACGCATCGCATCGATCGCTTGATTTGTCGCAAGCGTGTAAAGCCAGGGGCGAAACGGACGCCCAACGCCGAAAAGATGTCGCTTGACGTGAACCGTCATGAACGTGTTCTGAAATACGTCTTCGGCCATGTTACTATCGCCGAGCATTCGCATGAGATAACTGAACAGCTCTCGCTCATACCGACGAACAAGCTGTTCGTAAGCGTTGCTTTCTCCGGCCAGGTACCGATTCATGAGCGTCTCGTCAGAAATCTCTGACAGTGGCGCCGCTATCGGAGCTTTCGCTCGCGTTCCCGCGATGTTGATTCCCATGCTTTCTTCCCCCCCGGGGCCCGCGTCAAACGGCGTCGGTACATCATGTACGAGCAATTTGGCAGGTGATGGTGGCGTCGTCCCGGATTCCCGTCGTCTGAAAGGGAGCGGGTTAATCCCCTTTCATCACCGTTTAATTATGTCCAAATTGATTTCTGTTGTGAACAATAGAAATAATATTTTGCTCGTTAATAATTTCACGAAGGCCAAGTGGCTGTGCCCCCCGTTCGGTAAGCAATGTTTCCCAGGTGAGCCGCGTACACCGCTTTGACCCCCACAGTCGCGGGGCACCGAGGTTCATTCCGACTTCGAATGCAATCGACCCAATTCGTGAGGTGAAGCAGTTCCGCCTCAGGCTTGTCATAAAAGTCGAGCCCCCGACCTCCGCTCCCCAACACTTTTTCTCGATACGATCCCTTGTCATTTTCGGGATACACCTCGTACCGACCTCGATCGATGTAGAGGGTCCCATTCTGGCCCATGAATTCGACCATGGCTCGGTTGCGATGATTGACGAACGTCCCTTCGAAATAGACTTGTAGCTTTTGATCCGGATAACGAACGAGCGTCTGAATCGTATCGGGTGTTTCCCAGATACTTCGTTCGAATTGATCGCCGATCGTGACTGCCAAGGAAGGCGCATTCAGATCAAGGTACCAGTTCACGACATCCATCCAGTGGACCATCAAATCAGTGAGGAGCCCTCCTCCAAAATCCCAGAACCATCGCCACTGAGTCATGCGAAAGGCATTGAACCGTTGAGATGTTGCGTTTCCAACGAATCTCGTCCAATCGACCAATCGTTCGTCGATGGTTATGTCCGTTCGGCCGCGTGGATTGTTTCGGTTCCAAGTGAGGTGCGCCTTGTAGATATGACCGAGCTCGCCTGACTTGATAATCTCGCGTGCCTCTTGTAGGTGAGGCATGCTGCGCTGCTGCATCCCGACTTGAACGATTCGCTTGTTCCGCTGCTCGGCATCGATGACCGCTTGCCCTTCTTTCAAGTTGTGGGTCAGCGGCTTCTCGACATAAACGTCCTTGCCCGCATCGCAGGCATCCACCGTGATCGGAACGTGCCAATGGTCGGGAGTCGCGATAATGACGGCATCGACGTCACTTCGCTGAAGTAGCGCTCGATGATCTCGAGTCGCGAACCCTTGCTTATTGGTCAGGGCATGCGCCGCTTCCAGGTTCGGATCGAACACATCGCAAACGGCAGTAATTCGAACGCCGGGAATGCGGAGTAGTTCTTTTACGAGCGCCCGGCACCGTCCGCCGAATCCGATGAGGCCGACATTGATCGTCTCATTCGCGAGAAAACCGTGCGACCGCGCCGGCCAAGCACTGGCCGCCATCGCCGTTCCCCATGCCGCGCCCTGCCATAAAAATGTTCGACGACTTTCTTCCACGTGAATTCCCCCAGACGTCACCAGGTAATCTCTGACCGATTCTCAATCCCCAGCACATCCCTCTTCACTAACCGAGCGTCCCCTCCGATGCAATTGTTGAGTGGCATCGCGTGAATCTTTCACCGAAGGTCTCACCCGCGAGGAATTAGGTTCTTGCGTCTCGGCGGTTGCTAGTCATTCCTAAAACCCATGTCCCGCCGCCGAAAATTCTTGTTCGTACGTTCGAGGTCTGGTGACAACTCGTACGAATTTGTCTGTGGCGAATTGCTGGAGAACTATCAGATCAATGGCGAGGTCGCGTAAAAGTATCGGAACGATCAATGGAACGAGGAATTGGGGTTCCCCTGGTCATCGGGGAAGAACAAGGCTAGTCTGAGAATGCTTAGATTGGGAACCATTAAGGAATGTCATTCGATGGCGCAGGAAGAGCGCGATCGCAAAAGTTTACTCGATGAGTTGACCGCGCTTTCACCGCGCGTGCAGCTGGCCATCGGTGATCGAACAATCCTGATCGGTTTTCGATCGAACGGTGCCGCCTCGATTTACTTCGGCCAAGACTTCGTGGTCGGCTTCAATGCAATGCATGAAGTACGGCGTGTCTTTCTTCACGGCAGTTTATTTCGTTCGGATCCCGGCCGAAGTGTTACTCGAATGGATCGGCATCGCGCACCAGGACAATCGGAGTTCCGTTCGCACGCTTTGACAGACTCCGCGAAGAGCGAATTACAGTCGATCATCAGGTGGCACGTCGAGATGCTGGCTCGCGCGCTCGCAGGAGATCGCTTCCACGTGACAGGGTGCATACCAGAGGGAGATTCTAGTATCGCACTCGCTTCTATACGTGCGGAACTGCACCGCATCCTTGATGCCGGCACCGTGTTTTCGAATGGATTGTAATGTAAATTCTTTGGGTCTCTCTGCTTTTCGGCAGTATCGCGAACTATTCGATGCCCCGTTGCAAGTACGCCCCTACTATTTCCGATGGAGAAGTATTCTTTCATCCGAACAAGGGGCGGCGACCGTGTTTTCACAGACTGTCGAATATGCATTGCGAGCGTCGGTTTATCTGGCTGACCAGCTACCGAACGCCCGCACTACCGAGCAAATCGCAGAAGTGACACGGGTACCTGCGGCCTACTTGTCGAAAGTGCTGCAATCAATGGCTCGATCCGGACTCGTTCGTTCGCAGCGCGGAGTCAAAGGGGGTTTCTCCCTCGCAAAAACACCGGAAGAGATGACCATTCTCGAAGTCGTTTCTGCCGTGGATCCGATTCGTCGAATCAAAACTTGTCCGCTGGGATTCGCCAGCCATGGCCGGCAACTGTGTGCTCTTCACTCACGAATGGACAAGGCCCTCGCGATGGTCGAAGAATCCTTCGCGGAAACCACGCTTGCAGAGCTCATCGATGAGCGAGCCGAGACTATCCCGCTCTGTCATATGAATGGACAGACTGTCCATCAGATTCAGGTGGGTTAATCACCAGGAATTACAAATTGAATTTCTAGGCGATGAAGGCTTACTCATCATCATCGTCCCAGTCCGACTGTTCCTCTTCAATCTGCTCGCTCGATTGTTTACCGTAAATGGAAACCTTCGGGACGTTGACATGCACTCGGTCGGCATTTTCCACCAAATAAATTCGTGCCGCTCGCCGCGTTAAATTCTCGATCTCGTGAAGTGAAGCAACGGGAACCATCCCCAGCGATTCCACCACATCATTGGCCATCCCGGAAAGCAGATACACCGTCATACTGTTCACGGCTTCAGCGCACTGAATTGCGGCCATCGAATCGCCCTCTTCCGATTCACGCAGCGCGTTAATCGTTTCCCACGTCGCTCCATCGCGCGAAATCATTTGCAAGGCGGGCCCTGGATTCTCAGCGACATCACTAACGATCACAATTTTTCCACCATCAGGGCCGAGCAATCGAGAGGCTGATTCGAGGGCAGCACCAATGTTGCTCCAACTCCCCGCATGGGGGCTTGGCGAACAAACGGCGACCACCAGATCCGGCGATTCCTCCGCGCGATTAATCGTCCAGGTGTGATCCAGGTGAAGATTCGCGGCCCGCTGAACGGAATCGAATTTACCAAGCCATACGTGATCGACCTGTCCCACCGCATCCCTCGAAACTCCTACTCCGTAGAAAAGTCCCGACATGTAAGCGATTTCTTCGCAGTCTTGCCGTTGATGAAGCAAATCAAGGGATGCGCGATGATCGATAGCTAAGCGACGAGCATAGAGAAGGGATTCCGCATTCGACATCGCGGGATACAGGGTGCTCGAGGGACCGCGGCGACCCGTCAAACCGTCGAAGACGCATTCGGAGATGACGAAGAAGAAATCAGCGTCAATGATGGACCTGCTGAGGTAGATGCGTCGACCCGCCGACGTGCTTGCTAAGTAAGAGACGCTTTGAGCATCTCCGGGGTGATGCTCAATGATTTGTACGTCCGCGAATT
The DNA here is from genome assembly GCA_019748235.1 of bacterium. GTDB lineage: Bacteria > Planctomycetota > Planctomycetia > Kolteriales > Kolteriaceae > JAIEPU01. Next base: position 5,333 of record JAIEPU010000214.1, on the reverse strand, counting down.
CATCGGGAAGCGACTCGATCAAATCATCAATGTTTCCGCGAGACGCGGCATCTGTATGAACGATGGAAATCTGCTCGGGAGGAATTCCACGCTCTCCGCAAAGCGATTCGATCATAGGCCCGACGATAACGGCCGCGTCTGGCAGATCCGCATCGAGTACAATTGCGATTCGGTCTTCCGGCGTGCATGCGAGATGAATGCGAGGTGCGTCAAGCGGCAACTCAATCGCTTGGCGGACGAGCCCCTCCGTCGAAATGCTCTCATCGGCAACCGGCCCCCGAAAATGGTTGCTCAGACGTGAATCGTCAATTCTGATCTCTCCGGTGCGAGCACCGAATCGAAGTTGAGCACGCATCAAACCAACTCCACTTATCGAGGGAAAAAAACGGATACAGATGTTCGAACGCGCCCCCGTATCTCACACTTATCTTATGGGACTAGCACCGCATCCGAATGGGGCCAATTGACGAGATCGAAGGAATAAAAAAATCGCTTGTACGCGATCGTCACTGTCAGTGGCGGCCCCCATTGATGATTCGTATTTAGGGGGCGGTACTCGATTAGCTCTGAAGCGATTCGCGAACTTGATCAACGAGCTGTGGGACAGGTTGATTCATGTTGACAATGCGAAGTTCGTCGCCGGAGATTTCTTCGACCGGCTCAAACATTTGCGCTTGATCCTCATACAGCTCTGGACGTGAGCCTGGCCGAGTTCGGTTCTTTTTGAATCGCCGATCCAAGCGGGCAATGGTGTCGGACTTCGAAAGTCGACATTCGATGAAAAGGGGCTTGACGTGCATCTCGCGTGCGAGGGAAAGCGCCTGCATTCTGTATTCTCGATGAAGGAAGCTCGCGTCGAGAATCACGCTGAGCCCGCGCGAAAGATAGTCGCGCGCTTCGCGAAGCAACTCATGATAAACTTGGGTTGCTTGATTCGGATCGAGTCGATTTTGCTTCGCTCGTCCTGCTCCATCGACGGGAAAAAGACGTTGGCTCACTTCTTCGGATGAAAGCCGTTTGATCCCTAACTCTCCTTCGAGCGCCTCCGCAAGGGTCGTCTTCCCTGTCCCCATTAAACCCAGCGTCACGATCATGCGGGGCGAGTAGTGAGCACGCGCATGATTCAGCGCTAGTCCGATCCACTCCTCAATCCGTTGGCGATCGATGTTCTCAGGAGAGTGAGCATAGACTTCGATGCGTGCTCGGCCCAGCGCGCGATAGCTCTGGTAAAAATCCCACATCGGCTCATCGAACTTCTCTTCAAGCGCAGATGCGATCTTTTCCCACAAACGAATCGCGACGTCCGGTCGGCCGCGATGCTCGATATCCACCATCAGCATCGCCAAGTCACAAAGAATATCGCCGCTTCGCTCCCGCCCCTCGTTCGAACCAATCACGATCGGTGGATCGACAAGGCAAATGTGATCAGCCGTCAATTCACCATGTCCCTCACAAATCTTGCCCGCAGCGGATCTCCTCTCGAGCAATTCATCAGCGCCGGCAAGGAACATGAGAAGCGCGCCCTCCAAGAGCGCGAGCGAATCGCTATCCCCGAGCACTTCCCTTACCGTCCCGATCCAAAGGCGGATCGAAGAGTCCATGGCATCACGAGTACCGGCTTTCGACGACTTGGTAACCGTCTTGCCGGAGGCCAAATATTCGGAAAGAAGATCCGCCAGCGAATCGATTTCTTCATGTGACGGGCCTCCCGCATGTAATACGGCGGGCATCATTCGATCAGCCGGCAAACGCCGCATCCGCACGGCATAATCCACCGGCTCACCCGATGGACTGAACGTGTACCGATCATCGGCTCGATAAATGGGTACCACCCCTAGATAGATGTCTCCCCCCAACCGCTTGTTCAACCGAAGTTCTCGCTGAGCGGCCTTCTCACGCAACATCGGCGTGGAAAGATCACGGTCATCTCGCTTGATCGGTCGATACGTCTTGTAGGCCACGTCTCCCACGAGCGCCACCCACGAATCGTCTGATTCCACCACTTCCACAAAGGGTGGCTGTTCCGGATAGGTGGATGGATCTCTGAGGAAGTCGACCAGCGTCATGGGGAACATCCGGTCGAGAAGAATACTAATTCGGCTTCAGCCACGATGGCAAAAGAAGATGCCGTGAGAATTGAGAAGTCTTTCGAGAAGATGTTGGCAACTTCGCGGATTTTGACGATCACTATTTCTCCGTTCAATGGGCGACTCTGTACGTTGTTATTTTAAGATCACGTTTCTGAACTGCCAGAGAATCATCAGCAATGGCAAGACCTCAGGAAAATTCCGGCACTCCGATCACCGGTCGACTGTTGATTCTTACCTCCGCTCTACTTTGGAGTACGAGCGGCGCCTTCGTCAAGACCCTGTCTCTATCTCCCACCACGACGGCCATGTATCGAGCGTTATTGGCCGGCGCGGTCCTCTTGATCTTGTTTCTGGTTCGGCGAGGCCGATTTTCGTTTCACCCCGCGATGATTGTAATGGTCCTATCGTTCACATTAATGAACTATTCGTTCATCGCCTCAATGACCTATACCACGGCCGCAAACACCATCTTCTTGCAGTACACCGCGCCGGTATGGATGACGATAGGCAGCGTATTCTTTCTGCGTGAGTCCATCGACAGGCGACAATTCTGGGCGCTCGCGGGATCATTACTGGGCGTTGCGGTCATCCTGGCGGGTAATGCCTCCGCATCGAACAACGAGAAATGGGGAGTCATCCTGGGGCTCGCCAGCGGCCTCTTCTTTGCGGCCGTCGCGGTGAGTCTTCGGTTTCTTCGAGCGCACGATCCTTTATGGTTGACGGCGGTCAATAACCTCGGTGCCTTCGCGGGATTGGCAGCATGCCAAGTTGTTCTGGTCGGCGCAGGGTTACAAGCCTGGGGGGAATTGGCCTTTCCGGCCGACCCACACCGGCAATTCCTTCTGATCGTCTTTGGAGTGGTCCAGATGGGAATACCCTATCTGCTGTTCGGTGCGGGCTTGCGCACGATCAGCCCCCAAGAGGCGGGGATCCTGAGTCTGGTCGAGCCGTTGATGAATCCGATCTGGACATACTTAACGGCAGGAGAAACACCCTCCCGCACCACTATTGTGGGGGGAATGATTCTCCTTTTCTCATTGATCGTCAGGTACGTGCCGAACCGCTCAGACAGAAGATGAAACAACACATCCGGCTATCCCTCATCGGGAGCTGGACCGTTTTCTCCATCGTCTCAGCGGATCGTGTGCACTCGCTGCGAATCGACATCCTTTACGGCGGATGAGACGGTCATCGCACAGGACTACGTGGTCCCATTGACGTATCATCCGCGTTGGAAAGTCTTTAAGACATGCCAGGGCTATTATTTGCGATGACGGATCCTGCTCCGCATTCTTCGCTTCTTTCGCCCGATCTTTCGGCGACCTTTGCCGCGACGTCGGCTACCCATTCAGTCTCTATCCCTCGTTAGAAAACCCGTTGGTTCGAGCGGATGGTATATCGGGGAGCGGCTAGACTCTCAACCCCCTTTCTCTGATTCGTCTAAACATACTCATCATGCGGGGAGGCCGGCTAACGCTGCGACGGATTGCCTCAGGAGTTCGTGAGACAACCGCCCGATTGACTCATAGCGGATTCGACGGCCGTTGACAGGTGCCGGAGGCATCTCCATGAAGGGCGTGTATCGCCTGTGTTTCACTGGCGATTCGAAAATCTGGTGACACGGGTGTGTCATCAAGAGGAGAAAACGGGGCTCGATTCGAAATGCCGGCGACGATTTTGACAACTACTGAACTCATTATCTCACAATGAGTTGAGAGAGGGGTAGAAACGAGACCGGTCAACGACTCTTTTCTCTTCGACAGCTTTTCCCCAGTTTGCCGAATCTCTCTGAAAAAAATCCCCGAAGGGGCTCCGCTTCACAAGAGCTTAACTCAACGGAGGTTCGCCACCTCACGAGGCCGGCTTGAAAACTTTTGCCGCTCGTCCTCCCAGTTTGTGATTGGCAACAGCTTTTGGAGCAAATAGATTTTGGCCCTGTCACACAGCACATTCGGGAGCTGCCTCTATCCCAACCGGGGGTAGCAACACGGATATGTTGATGATCGCGTTCTAGGAGATGCGCCTTGGACACAGTTGCGCCAGGGATTTTGGCCAGCTTTGAGAAAGACCTCAGGGATGCGATTGGTGAGCCTCGGTACAAAATGTGGTTTCAGGGCCACACGAAGTTCTCGATCGAGGAGAACGACATTCTGATTGGTGTCCCCAACCGGTTTTACCGCGATTGGTTGGACACTCATTACCGAGCTTACATTGAGGGTTGTGTCGCACGCGCTTTCGGGGAAGGCACGACGCTACGTTTCCGAATCGACCCAGAGCTATTCCGACATCATCAGGCGCCTGCCAATGACGGTACGGCATCTGAGAAAATTATCCGAACAGAATCGGTCGTTCCACAACGCCCGTTACGTCCTTCGACAAGCCGCTACGCGCTGGCTCGCTTTGTCGTGGGATCGTCAAACCGAGTCGCTTATGCGGCTGCCTCGACCTTGGTCGAGGATCCGCGCCGCGGCTATAGCCCCCTTTTGCTCTATGGAGCCAACGGGTTAGGCAAGACTCATTTGCTAAAGGCGATCGAAGATGAATGTCTTCGTCGGCACCGGACGCTCCGCGTACTCTCCCTTTCGAGTGAAGAGTTCACCAACTCTTACTTGGAAGGACTCAAAACGCATCGACTCTCGGCGTTTCGTCAACGGGTGCGCAGTGCGGATTTGTTGCTGGTCGATGACGTGCAGTTTCTGGCCGGAAAGGTCAGAACACAGGAAGAATTTCTGCACACGCTCAATTCGCTGGAGAACCGCGGCGCTAAAGTCGTGCTGACATGCGGCGTGCATCCACGAAAACTTGAGCGGATGCCAGAAGAGCTGAAATCAAGGCTCGTCGCTGGCATGGTGGCAAGGCTTGATCCGCTCGACCGCGAGATGCGGCGGCAAATCGTGCTTGATAAATCGGTCTGTCGACGTCTGGAGCTCTCGGAAGAGGTTCTCGACTTCCTGGCTGACAATTTGAGAACGAGCGTCAACGAACTCGAGGGAGCGATCAACTATCTCGAACACTATGGCGAAACATTCGGGCGACGCTTGTCGGTCGAATCGGTTCGAACGGCCCTGGCGGAGATTATTCGCAACTCGGTGCCGATGGTTCGAGTGGAAGAAGTCCGGGAGCGGGTATGCAAGCTGTTTCAGATCAATCCGCGATCGATCGCGGTGAAGAAACGAAATCGCGCGATCTCGCATCCTCGAATGCTCGTCCTCTACTTGGCACGGAAGTACACGACGTCAACGT
>JAIEPU010000158.1 GCA_019748235.1 bacterium | reverse complement strand
GGAACTTGAGCGGATTCACTCCTCGACGGCGTCGCCACCGCCAATACGAGAGCAACGAACGAAAGGGGGCGGAATGAAGACATATAGGCTTACCTCCACTTCCTTCTCACAACAGTGATTCCCCCAAAAGTCGCCGGCTCCGGTTCACTAGCAAGCACGTCGACCGTTTCCCCCGACGAAACACCGACAGGTCTATCGTACCCGCCGTCTCCAAGGACCGACAATCGACAACGAGAAATCGATCGAACTTTGGGGCGAGAAATTGCCCGTATCGCGACCACTCTCATGCCGATAACAACGACCGAAGCACGCTCCGATATCACCCGGCGAATCGAGCTTCGGGTGAAACTCCCTTCGCGCGCCTTATGAATGATCCCCACGGTCGGTTTGGGGGTCGGGGATGTCAGTCATTCTTCGCATCGAGAACGTCACGCGCAAGTTTCCGGGCGTTACCGCGCTCGAGGACGTATCGCTCGAAATTAGAGCGGGAGAGGTTCACGCCCTGGTCGGTGAGAATGGCGCCGGCAAGAGTACTCTTATCAACATTATTTCCGGTGTATTGCAGCCTTCGAGTGGTCGGCTTTTGCTTGATGAAAAACCAGTCCAGTTTCCTGACCCGGTGACCGCCCGCCACCTTGGTATCGCGACGGTCCATCAAGAGGCGGACCTCTTCGGGACGCTTTCGGTCGCGGAGAACATGGCGCATGCGACCGGTTTACCAACCAACGGCCTTGGGTTAGTCCGATGGGGCGAAGTCTATCGGCGCGCCGCGAGAGCGGTCGAACCCCTCCGGGAAACGACGGGAGAGAAGTTCGATGTCCGCCAGCCTGCCTCCCATCTCAGTGTCGCGGAAAGGCATCTTTCCCAAGTCGCAGCCGCCGTGGTGGAGAAGGCTCGAATCGTCATCTTGGATGAGCCAACCAGCGTGCTCACGTTATCCGAGACCGAATGGCTATTCGAGCAAATCGATCGCCTGCGAACATCCGGCGTTGGGATCATCTACATCTCGCATCGACAGGAAGAGATCTTCCGGCTGGCGGACCGGATCAGCGTGCTACGTGACGGTAAGCTGGTCTGGTCCGGACCGAAAACATCGATTGATGGGGACGGACTCGTGCATCAGATGGTCGGCCGTCATATGGATCTGCCGACGCGACATCCCTCATTGTTGACCGAGAAGCCCTCCACCATTCGCCTCTCCGTCAAAGGGTTGTCGGATCAGGAAGGACTCTTCGAAGACATCCACTTTAGCGTGTCAGCAGGTGAAGTTTTCGGACTCTATGGTTTGATCGGCTCCGGCCGCACCGAACTCGCTCAAGCCATTTTTGGACGGCGCCCCACCTCGGCGGGTGTGATTGAAGTAGATGGAAAATCGATCGTGATCCGCCGGCCGGGTGACGCAGTGAAATATGGAATCGCCTACCTCCCTGAGGATCGCCTTCGCCAAGCGGTCTTCCGCGGCTTATCGATCCGTGAGAATGCCGTCGTTGCAACAGGTCGAAAATGGGGCTGGCCCCCTTTCGTGAGTAAGCAAAGCGAGACTCGGGCCGCCACAGAACAAGCCGCCCCCTTTCGCGTAAAGATGCAAAGCGTTGAAGATCCGATCGAGCAGCTTTCTGGAGGAAACCAACAGAAGGTCATCCTGGCGCGGTGGATGCTCGCAAAACCGAAGATCTTGATTCTCGATGAACCGACGCGCGGCGTCGATGTGGCGGCCAAAGCGGATATTCATCGAATCGTTCGCCAACTCGCGGACGATGGAACCGCCGTCGTCATGATCAGTTCGGAATTGCCGGAGGTGCTGGCACATTCGGATCGAATTGGCGTTTTCCGCGAAGGAAAACTCGTCAAGACTCTTTCCGGAGCCGACGCAACCGCTGTCAATGTGGCGGCTGCCGCGCTTCCCAACGTTCATCACGCGAACGACACGAAATCAGCATCGAGGGGAATCTCCCGAACACGAACCTGGACGAATGCCGGACTCATCACCGCCGCTATCCTGTTGGGAGTCGTCCTCTCCTCAACTACTAATGGTCGCTTCACCAGTTCCGACAATCTTGGCAACTTGCTCAATAACATCGCCCCCCGTGCCATTCTCGCTCTGGCTGCCACCACGGTGATCATCGCGGGTGGAATCGATATTTCTATCGGCTCACTTCTGGCCCTCTCCGCGGCGGTCGGTGGTATCGCGATGAAATCAGTTCCGGGCATCGCGGGGATAAGTCTCGGCATCATGAGCGGTGTCTTCGTTGGACTGGCCGGCGGGGCCATCAATGGAAGCATTACCGTCCTCGGTCGAATCCATCCGATCGTCGTAACACTGGGGGCGATGACCATCTATCGTGGGCTTCTCATTATCATCACCGGCGGCGGTGTCGTTTCGGGACTTCCCGACGGGTTCGGCACGCTCGCGACGGCACCTTTCCTGGGTATGCGCGGCGCGGTTTGGATACTCATCATCACTTCGCTGATCAGTTGGTTATGGCTCGAACAGTCGAAGTGGGGACGACATCTCTATGCGGTCGGAAGCAGTCCAAGCGCCGCGCGATTGGTCGGGATCTCGATATCGTGGACCTGGCTCCTCGCGTTCGCCGTCGCGGGGCTGCTCGTCGGAATCGCGGGGATGCTGGAACTCGCCCAGAACAGAACGATGCAGCCGACAATGGGAGTCGGATATGAGCTACGTGCGATCGCGGCAGCGGTGATCGGTGGAGTCGCCATCCAAGGAGGGCGAGGAAACGTGCTCGGTGTTCTCCTCGGTGCCCTCTTACTGGTCATGATTGAAAACGGACTTGTCCTATGGCAAGTCAGGGGAGCGAAGTATGATCTCGTGATCGGCTCCCTCCTTCTCATTGCCGTGCTAATCGACCGTGTCACGCGAAGGAGGGAACGATGAAAACGTCATTCTTCTCTCTCGTGCGGACGTGGAGCGTTCCATGGATTCTCTTCAGCCTGGCACTCGCGCTCACGTTGTCGTCCATTGAGCCCGCGAAGCTTCCAGAGCTTTGGCGAAAGCCGGCGGACATCGGCACGCTTGCCGTCGCCATGACGGCCATCATGCTGACGGGCGGTATCGATCTTTCGGTTGGTTCGATCGTCGCGCTTTCGGGAGTAGTTCTCGGCCTTCTCTATCGCGATCTCCATTGGCCGATCGGCATGGCCGCGATGGGAGGAGTGCTCGCGGGAACAGTGGCAGGGATGATTAACGGTTCGCTCATCGCCTCGGGAATAGCCCCACTGGTCGCGACACTCGCCACAATGGCGCTCTTTCGTGGACTGGCAATGGCGCTGGTTGACGGTCAACGAATCGCAAACTTACCTTCGTCGTTTACCGATTTCGCTTGGGATTCGCCTGGAGGATTGCCGACACAGATCTATCTTTTGATGGGCATCTCTCTCCTCTTCTACATTTTTGTCCATCACACGTGGCAGGGTCGTTCCCTTTTCGCCATCGGTGAAAACAAGCTTGCGGCTGAGTTCGCAGCCCTTCCCGTCCGACGGATCGAAGCATCCCTTTATATTTTGAGCGGCACCGTCGCGGGGCTCGTCGCCGTGATGCAAACGGCCTACGGCGGGGCGGCCGTTCCTGACTCCGCGCGAGGCTTCGAACTGCAAGCCATCGCCTGTGTCGTACTCGGCGGAACACGCGTGACGGGTGGTTTCGGCTCGATCCCGCGCACCCTGCTCGGGCTCGCGACACTTGCTCACTTACAGATCGGCTTCAGCCTCAACAGCCGGCGTGAATTCTGGATTCCAGGCCTGAATACATCTTTTCGACTCGATGCCGACATGCAACTCATCATTGTCGGAGCACTCGTGATTTTGGTGGCAGTTATCAACGAACGACTGGCGGGACGGCGCCGCGAGTGACACAATCAAGATAGCTCGGCTTCGCCCATCCAATCTTTTCGAGGCCGATTTTGTCAAACGTTGAAGTGATCGATAAGGGGGGACCGTCGTGAGCCGGACCGTAGCCGTCTGTTTCGCATTAGGGATCGTTGTTCTTGCCGGATGCAGTAAGCCATCGGACGGCCCCACCGAACCAGGATTCGGTAAGCCCCTCCGGATCGGAATGCTCCCCAAGCTGAAAGGGATCTCCTATTTTCAAGCCTGCGAGCGTGGTGCGAAAGACGCAGCCAAGGAGCTGAACGTCGATCTCATTTACGACGGTCCCACCGATAATCGGGTAGAAGACCAGGTGCAAATGCTCAATGAATGGATTCAGCTCGGTATTGATGCGATCTGCATTGCCCCGAATGATCCGGAAACGATCTCACCGATATTGAAGCGAGCGCGTGAGAAGGGAATCATTGTCGTCACTTACGATGCCGATGCCAACGCCGAGACATCCACTCGTCAGGCATTCTGCAATCAAACTCCGACCGACGAACTTGCGAAGACGATGGTTGACATCGTCGCCAATCAGATGGGGGGAGAGGGAAAAGCAGTCATCGTCAGCACGAGCCCGTCGGCACCGAATCAGAATGCCTGGATGAGTTTCATGCTTCCTTATTTGAAAGAGAAGTACCCCAAAATCACTCTCTTGGAGACATTGTATCCGGCCGAGGATATTAGCCGTGCGAGACAAATGACCGCCGACGTCATCGCATCTCATCCCGACTTAAAGGGAATCTGGGGGCTCTCCTCGGTAGCACTCCCTGGGGCGGCCGAAGCAGTTCGACAGTCGAAGAAGATCGGACAAATCGCCGTCACGGGAGTTACCCTTCCGAGCGAATTACGCGAATATGTGAAGGATGGAACCGTGAAGGAATTTTGCCTGTGGAATCCCGAGGATCTCGGCTACCTCGCTATCCACGTCGCCAAGGTTCTGAAGGAAAAAGGAGCCCTCAAAGAGGGAGCTCAAGACATCGGCCGCGTGAAAGGAGTTCGGGTGAATGGAACGGAGGTCATCCTCGGCCCACCTATTATTTTCTCAAAAGACAACATCGACTCCTACAAGTTCTAATCGATGATTTGAGATGAAGCTGTGATTTCGCTTGAAACGATAATTCAGCAAAAAGGTAGTATCCATCGAGCGGGGAACTCACAATGGCGCTCTCCGCTCGCGCGAGTGGAAATGTTGGAATGTGTCTTTGCGCTTGAGCGCGGAGTCGCCAGGGTTTTTCTCCGCTTCGTGATCTTTCGTCGAACTATTGCTTATCGACGACCTCGCGACGGTTCTCCCTCAATCGATCGTCCCTTGAAAAGGATCTCTTTGGTGATGCGATCTATTCTGAAGCGTTGTTTTTCTGATCGACGCCTTCTTCTCTGTCTGATGGGTGTTCTGACGATCGGTGTTCGACCTACTCTGGCTCAAAAAATAACGGCGCCCGGCTTCAAGAGTGAACTCCTCTTCAAGGTGCCTGAGATTGAGCACCCTTCGAGTGTCGTGTGCGATGATGATGGAAATCTCTTTGTCGGCGAAGATCCGATGGACATGCGCGGCCCCGCCACGAAAGAGTTCGATCGCATCATTTTCTTCCGATGGGCACCGGGTGAAGAGAAACCCCGTCGTACCGTCTTCGCGGAAAACCTTTCCGCCGTGTTCGGTCTCGTCTGGCATGACGGATGGCTCTACGTCCTTCACGCGCCGCACTATACCCGATTCCGCGACAAGGACGGAGACGGCGTGGCGGAGATACGAGAAGAATTGGCTGATGGCTTCGGTCCACCCGCCGGCATCTTCGGCTTCAACGACCACATCGTCACCGGCACGCGAATGGGAATGGACGGCTATATCTACGTCTCGGTCGGCGATAAAGGAATTCAAAAGGCAACCGGTTCCGACGGAAGCACGATCACACTCGAGGGGGGCGGCGTCGTTCGCATGCGCCCGAACGGAACGAAGCTAGAAGTCGTCTCGAGCGGCACACGAAATCATCTCGACGTGGCGATGGATTCGCTCGACAACATCTTTACCTACGACAACACCGATGATGGACTCGGCTGGTGGACGCGTCTCACTCATCATGTCATGACCGGCTACTACGGCTACCCTTTCGATTATCATCCGCATCCCGAACGTCACTTGCCACGTATCAGTGAGCATGGGGGTGGATCTCCTTGCGGCGCGGTCTGCTATCGTGAAGCGGCGTGGCCCGAAAAGTATCGCGACGCCGCCTTCTTTTGCGAATGGGGTAAGGGTAAGGTTCAATGCTTCCATTTCGAGAAGAATGGAGCCACGTTCGACGCCAAAATTGAAGACTTCATGATCAATGATGGCTCCGGTGAATTTCGCCCCGTCGATGCCTGTGTCAGCCCCGACGGTAAGTACATGTATGTGGCTGATTGGAACTATGGAGGTTGGGTCAATCCGGCAGTCACCGGGCGTGTTTACCGTGTCAGCTATGTCGGGAGCGACGTTCCTGCTGAGCCCGCACGTGCCAAAGATACTGACCCGCTCGCGCATCAGATCACATCGCTCGCCCATCCCTCATTCAGCGAGCGATCCCGCGCCCAGCACCAACTTGCTCGACTGGGCAAGAAGGCAATCGATCCCCTCACTCAACTGATAGCGGATAAGTCAGCATCGAAGAGCGCGAAGATTCACGCCATCTGGTCGCTCGCTGAAATTGCGGACGCGAACAAGGATTTCGACCCCACATCGGCTTGGCTGGGCGCGCTCGCTGATGCCGATGTGGATGTCCGTGGTCAACTCGCTCGCGCCCTGGGAGAACGACCGACCCCGGCGGCCATCGATCCACTCACGAAGCTCTTGGGAGATGTCGATCCATCGGTCCGTATGCGAGCGGCAATCGCTCTCGGCCGCACGGGTGATCCCCGCGTCGCATCGTTCCTCGCCGCAACCGCCAACGATTCTGACCTCTTTGCCCGCTTCACCAAAATTCAAGCTCTCCGAAAAGTCAACAACTGGAAAGACGTCGCTAATGCCCTCGTGGAAGCGAAGACGACGGAAGATCGTGAGGCTCTCCTCCTTGCCGCGACTGGGGTGTATGACAAAGGAGCGGTTGATCTTCTCGCGAATTGGGTGAATGGAACGGGAGATCCGAAGGATCGAGCGAAAGCGATCGAACTCCTATCGGAGGTTGGTCTCAAGTCTGAGCCCTATGTCACCGGATGGTGGGGAACGCGACCCGCGGCCCAGGGGCCGGCACGTCCCAAGATCAAGCCATGGGAAGGAAGCGAGGTCGTGACAAAGGCGCTCGACAACGCACTCCGTGCGAAAGAGACCGAACTCCGTGTCGCCGCTGCTCGCGCATTCCGCACTTCGCAAGCGGACAAAGTCCTTCCTCAACTCCACGATCTTGCAACCAAGGATCCTAGCGTCGAAGTTCGCCGTGAAGTCTTCTCGACCTTGGCCGCGCTCCATCGACCAGAATCGATTCCGATCCTCGCCACGGTGTGTCGTGATCGTTCAGCAGACGTCGGCATCCGCGCGCAAGCGGCCGCATCTCTTGTCGAGCTTGGTTCTGCCGAGGGGAGCGAGCTCGTTCCGAAAACACTCGTCGAGCTTGTCCAGTCAAAGGATACTCCCGTCGAGGTCGCGGTCATTGCTCTCGGTGGATTAACGAAGTTCCCGATACCCTCTGCTCGTGAAGCGATCGAAAACAGGCTTACCGATACTCGCCCCACGGTGCGCGCGCAAGCGATCGATGCGTATGCCTCCATCGCAGGCAGCGCCGCGAGCACTAAGATCGCGGCGCTCTTGAAAGATAGCGATCCTGCCGTTCGCCTCGCCGCCGTCAAGCAGCTTGGCAAACTGGCGGTGACGAGCACTATCCCCTCTCTGATTGAGGCAGCCGCGGATCCCAACATGCAGCAAGAGGTCGTCATCGCGCTATCGCGAACTCCCGACTTACGCGCACTCTCGATGTATCTCGCGGGCCTGACGGATCGAAGTCAAGAGGTCCGGACCGCCAGTCAACAAGCCCTGGTTGATATTCGCGAAGTCGCATCAGAGAAGATTTCGGAGCTCGCTCGGCGGGGTGAACTCTCTGACCGGACACGGAACGCACTCTTCGTCGTCTACGCCGCTCCGAAGCCATTCCTTCGGTGGCACATCATCGGATCTTGGACGAAGCCGGCTCGTCCCGAGTTCGATCCCTCATTGACCCCTGATTTTGGCAAAGAGATGACGGAGGGGGACAAGCATCACCAGTGGCAAGAGATTCGCGCCGCGACGGCATCGGGCCGAATTGATCCCGGCTCCATCATCAAGCCGACCGACCAGTGCTGGGCCCTTGCATTCACAACGTTTGACGTAGCAACCGCCGGAAAGCAAATCTTCCAGGTCGGAAGTGACGATCAGATGGCTGTCTGGATTGACGGCAAAAAGGTGTACGAGTTCAACGAGAACCGAGGGTGGAGCGAGAATCAGAATACGTTCGATCTCAAGCTCGAACCGGGAACCCATCGACTTTACGTACTCGCTGGAAACGACGGTGGTCCCTGGTCGTTCAGTGTTCGGACCAGTCCCGCGAAACCGACGGCGGACTTCCTCGTCGCTAAGAAGGGAACCGGCGCTCCTGATCTTGCCGCCTATGCCGAGCACGCGCGAAAAAATCCCGGCAAGCCGGCACGAGGCAAGGAACTCTTTGAAGATCCAAAGGGAATCGGCTGCATTAAGTGCCATGCCGTCGGAGGAAAGGGAAAGATCCTCGCCGGACCTGACCTTCTAGGCGTCGGTACGAAATATCCACGCGAGGAATTGATTCGCTCGATCCTCGAACCGAGTAGCCGACTCCTCTCCGGCTATGAAATGAATGTCGTCGCGACTGCGGACGGGCAAATCATACAGGGCGTAATTAAAAGTGATACACCCGAACGTCTGGAACTGGTCGATGCCAAGGGAAACGTGATCTCTCTCGCAAAAGATGAGATCGACGAGCAGAAGAAAAGCGATGTTTCGATGATGCCGAATGGATTGGCGGACGGCATGACGCCCGAGGACTTCGCCGACATCGTCGCTTATCTCGAAAGCCTGAAATAGAGCCCAAAGAGACCCGGAATTCGACCATTTTTCAAGTAACCTTTCCGGTCGAGCCGCGACTAAGAGTGGAGGGGAAGTAGAGTCTTCAGCGGAGCATGGTTATGATTTTTCGAGGAATATTGTGCGGTTGTTGCTTGCTTCTGATGACTCATCCATTGGTTGCCGAACCCTCGAAGAAGGCACCACGAAAAAAGGCTGAACCCGCTCCCACTCTGGAAATTCCCGCGCCGGCGTATCTGACGTTGGCGCTCGTCCGCGATCCGTCCGTACACGAAGAATTGGAGCTGACGAACGAGCAACTCGCGAACGTGAAGGAAGCGGTTGCCAAAGTGGATGAGCCTCTTTGGGTATTGCGTGATACTCCACTCGACCGATGCGGTGATCAAGTCGCGTCCCTCCTGGATCAGCTTCGCGGCGACGTGCAAACGGCTGTCAGCGCCGATCAATGGAACCGCCTCGAACAAATCATTCTCCAAGCACGGGGGTTCAAGGCTCTCCGAACTCCCGAATTGCGGGACGCGCTGAGTCTTTCTGACGCGCAATTGGCGAGGATTCAAAAGCTTCTCGATAATCCCTCCCCCGCTTCATCGAATGATGCCGCGAAGACGAACAAGAAGTCCAGTAAGCCGATCGATCCACGGCGCGTCTACGAAATCTTGTCTGAGGAGCAGCGTAGCAAACTCCTTTCCATGTTCGGCCAGCCTTTCGATTTGAGCCAAGTGTCGCAGATTGGTTGCGTTGCTCCTGAATTTCGAAAAGTGGATGATTGGATTAATGGCGACGAAGTGACTCGCGACTCGTTTCGAGGCAAAGTCACCGTCATTCATTTTTGGACGTTCGGTTGCATCAATTGCGTTCACAACCTTCCCCATTACGAATCATGGCGTGAGAAGTTTTCGGAGAAGGACGTCGCCATCATCGGCTTTCACACTCCGGAAACCGATGCGGAACACAATCTCGACAACGTCCGAAAAGCGGTGCGTGAGAAAGGAATCAAATGGACCGTCGCCGTCGATACCGATTCCGAGAACTGGAAAGCATGGGGTAATCACACGTGGCCGAGCGTCTATCTCGTCGACAAGAAGGGACGCGTGCGCTATTGGTGGTACGGCGAGATGAACTGGCAAGGTGCCAAAGGGGAAGAGTTCATGCGGAAAAAGATCGAGGAACTCATGAAGGAGCGCGGCTGACCTTTTCTGGATCGATCTCTCCGTCAAGCAGTGGGGAACGCCGATCAGGCCGTGCCAGTTGCCCGAGACGGATCAGGCAAGATCATCGCTTGAACAGTCCCCACGAGAAGAATCACTTCGAGCACACTCATCACTAGACCGAGTCCGTACCAATCCCCGAGTACACCGAGAACGGGCGCCATCATTCCACCTGCGCTCACCGCGAGCCCGATGGTAATGCCCGACGCAAATCCTACTCTGTTCGGTAAGTACTCCTGTCCCAGCACGATGATCACGCTCGCGCAAAGGAACGTCGAAAGCCCGAGCAACACGAGTAAAAACTTCGCGAGTGTTTCATTATTCGACCAGAAGAGGATCGGGAGAAGCAGGGCGGAGATACCAAAGCTCAGTCGCAAAGTAAGTAACCGCCCGATTCGATCCGCGATCCATCCTCCCAGCAACGTTCCGATGATTCCCGAAGCAAGATAGATGAAAAGCATGTCGACCCCTTGATCAGGAGTCGCTGACCATCGCTTCATCCAATAGAGTGCAAGAAAGGTGTTGAGCCCGAAGAAGACGATGGAGCGGCAGAGCGTGGTGACACTCAGTTGTCCGAACGCCAGCCAATTGTCGGCTCGATTAATGATTTGCTTTGCCCGCGCGCGATGTGACAGGTGCGGTGAGTCCCCGCGACAAAACATCATGAACAGCCACCAGCTCACAAGTAGCGCGGGAGGAAGCACGAGCCAACTCCCACTCACTCCTATCCCCTTCATGAATTGCTTGACGAACAAGGGAGCCGTCGCGAATCCGATCGCTCCCCCCACGGAGAAAAAACTCATGCTGGTGGTCGCGCCCTTTTGCCCCACCAAGTGGACGAAGCGTGCCGCCTGCGGATGAAACGCCGCGATTCCAAGGCCGGCAATGACGAACATCATAAAGACGAAGGGATAAAACGATGCGACGGCGCCCATCGCAACGGCAATGCTCGTTCCAATCACGCTCACCGGGAGAAGCCATGCCCAAGGATTTGTGTCGGCCAGTTGCCCGAACAAGGGTTGAATGAGCGAGGAGAGAGCGCTCACCGCGAATACCAGTCCCGCACCCGCCCCATAGGACAAACCATTTTGGCTGACGAGAAAAGGCAAGAGTGCGGGAATCATTCCCTGGCAAAGATCGATGAGAAAATGGCTTGAAGTGAGGAGCAGAACCGCACTGTTTAAAGGTCGTTCTTGAACGACGTCGGAGGGGGCAGAAGCAGTCTCTGTCGTACTCATTGAATCTCGCTTGGCTCTCGATCAAAGACCAGGACTGCGGCGAAGGTATCTTCAGTAAACAGCGAACAAGAATCAAGGAGAGGGAAATGCTGGCCTGAGTTCGCGCGGGACCGGAACGCGTTGATGGCAAGTCGGTAAGAAATCTAGATCGACCGCATGGCCCCCGAATGCAGAAAGGCGGAGCAATCTCGACTGCCCCGCCTTCCCGGATTTTTCGTCAACGACCCTATGCCGAAGTAGGTAGGAACCTAATGTCGGCCGATCGGTTAGTAGCGATCACGGCCACCGCCGTAGCCGCCGCGATCACCGCCACGGCCACCACCGCCGCCGCCGTAACCACCACGGCCGCCGCCACCGCCGCCGCCGTATCCACCGCGACCACCACCACCACCGCCGCCGCCACCCATCGGTGAACGAGGACGAGCTTCGTTTACGGTGAGGGCACGACCGTCATGGAACTGGCCATTGAGTTGCTCAATCGCCGTCTGAGCGGTCTCATCAGAATCCATCTCGATAAAACCGAAACCCTTGGAGCGGCCGGTGTCACGATCCATGATCACCTGAGCCGACACCACGGTGCCGTGTTGCTCGAAAAGACTTCGCAAATCGTTATCTGTCACCTGGTATGACAGATTTCCCACATAAATCTTTTTGCCCATCGTTGGGCTCCTCTCAAACAAAAGCGGTTACGGCAATTAGTGAACCAGAAAGGAATCCGAATTGCTCGCAACCCGACTGAAACGTAGACATCAGACAGTAGATTGCGAAGGACACATGGGAGGATGAGCAAGTCTTCACGGCCAAAATCATTCGCATAACTATCGGCCCGAACTATATGATCCGTACCAGAACAAGTCAACCCGATTCAAGTTTCCTTAATCACCTCTCCCGCGCGTATCCCCTTTTCCCGTTGACGCTTAATAAGCCGACTCGATCTTCATTTCTGCGCAGCCGATCTCGCCACGGGCCTCTCACCTGGATGATACGAATGGACAGCATTTTGGGTCACGTCGTCCCAGTAAAACAGGCAAGGCTTCAGCCGCTGCTCACTGAGCAGTTTTGCCTGATCAATATGGTTCGACGAGGCAGGATCGGCGTTTTGGCCAAATTGGAGAAGTGATCCGGCTCGAATCTTTGGGCCGAATTCAACGACGGCCATGAAGCTATTTCCCACGATCCCGTATCGCTTCTTCGAATTGCGGAGAGGACCCAGATTAAGGGCTGGAAGGTAATGGCAGGTGAACACCGAGCCGATCGGACCGGGGACAGCCAAGAGAGGATAGCTTTCCTTCCTGTCGTTGAACGGGGCACGGATGAACCCGACGACTTCGGTATGCCGTTGGATCCGGTAGATGTCCCCCCACTTTACCTTCCAGTCCCCGTAGAGCCCGTCCAACTTCCGGGCTGCTTTGACGAGCGCCTTGTAGCGTGAATCGAAATCATTGATGTAATCTTCCTCCATCGTTCGAGCCGGGCTGCCGATGCCATACATCTCCTCGTACCAGGCATGACAAAGGGGGGCCTGCGTCGAGTCCGCCGTCACGCGAAAGTCCCATCCTTCGAAATGATCTAGGTAGGGCTTCACTTCTTCCGCGAGTTTCGCGTTTCGCTTGGACAGTTCGGCCCAGCGCTGGCGATACATCGGCACTTGGTCGAGCGCCCAGTACATCGTCGTGTCAAAGGCTAGCTTGACGATGTCGTCGTAGCTCGCCTTGTCTACTTGACGCAGCAAATGCCGCAGGACTTTCGACCGCCGTTCATCGACGTTGGCATCCTCACACATGTACTTCGGAAAATCTTCCGCGAGGGGATTCGTATCGTCTGCCGTGGTGAACGGAGACGAATTGCCGTTCTGCACGTAACCGTCGCTTGGGTTCATCACCTGCGGCAATTCATCGATCGTGTGATAACCGAGCCATTCCTGCGCTGGATCATTCCCATCCATCGGTTTGGACCAATCGTACTTTTGGTCACGTTTGGGAATCGCGCCGTAGTAGATGTAAAAGATGTTGCCGAGTTTATCGACCACCGACATGTGCTGATACTGGAAGTAACGAAGTGAGAGCGCATTCTTGAAATCATCAATGCTCTTCGATTTCGCCATTGCCAGAAATTGAAGCGGTGTAAAGCCGTCGTAAAGTTTTGCAATTCGAGCCGCAAGCCAAGTGCGATCGTCGATCTTCTTCATGCACGGACCGTGATGCGTTTTCCGAAACGTGTACTTTCGGTCCTCCATCGAATCAGCGACTTTAACCTTGATGACTTCGGTCCATTCCGTGGCTTTTCGCCATTCCTTGCCGTACCGGTAAGCGAGCGGGTCTTTCGGATCCTCAAATTTCACTTTAAAGGCATCCGCGACATCGGGCCTGTTCGTCGTCATCGCCCAACCGATGTGATCGTTCCATCCGAGAATGGGCATCGGAGATCCGAAAAACGTTCCGCCGCTGAAATTCCAGCCACCATCCTCCGCGCTTCGAATATGTCCCTCGTAGAACTGGCCGAAATCGAAATACGGCTGATGTGGGTTGATGAGAAGCGTCGCGCGGCCGGACTTCGTCTTCGACGGCGCAAGCGCGAACATGTTGGAGCCGCGCGCCGCATCCATCTCCTTGTAAAGCCGCGGCATCGAATCGTCGATGTGAGCGAATCGATAAAGCTGTTCCATCGATAGGTGTCGATTGAGGGCAAGCGTCATCCAGGGTTCATAGTTCGTCACTAACCGTGGCTTCACTTCGGGATGATTCTTCAAATAGAAGTTGATGGCAAGCGTGGAGGCAACGCACATCTCCTTCGATTTAGTGTCGAACTTCTCGAAGTCTCGTTTCGAACTCGGCACGATTTCAAAAGCCCGATTGAGCAAATCCGCCGCGACGCCGTTCGCTCCATGCACCTCGGCATAACGCCCAATGGAAAGGATGTAATTGTCTTCGACTTGCCAGAAGTAATCCTCGCACTGGGCATAAACGAAACCGAAGACCGCGGCCGCATCATTCGCAGCATCGATATGGGGGACGCCGAACGAGTCTCGATAGATTTTGACGTCCTTCACAAGGGACTCGGTTGTCAATCGATCGGGATCAGACGCGCAAATGACATCGTTGACGATCAAGCATGTAACGATGGCGGCAATGGATGGATACCAACGAGACATTGAAACAGAACCCCCACGTGAGTTGAGAAGTCGAATAGGCAGCATACTCGATCGGCAGGCGTATCAGAGACGGCCCCCCACCTTAAGACGCTAGTGCGTCCCGGACGCGACTGCCAAGCTTATTTGCTGAAACCGAGCAAGGATTTCCACCGTATCTTCTCACGAAGAACGGCAATTCCTCCATTACAGATCGTTGGATAAGTCCATCAAGTGACCGTTGCGACTCTTTCATTGATATTTGCCTTGATCGGCGTCAAGTCGGGCGGCGAGAATCGCGTGCATGCCGGATGAATCGCACGTTGCTCTGAAACATTGCGGCGAGGGATGAGGGGGAACTTAGTATGTGGATTCCGAAGTGGAAGCGTGATGAATTGAAGGGGGTCGATTCCCCCATGCCGACGCAGGTGGTATCGAACGAAGAGTTCATCCCGCGTCCTCAAAGCAAGAAGCAAAAGGAAGTTGAACTCGAAATCGCGAAGATTGCCGAGACCAATTCGAAGAAGCTCGGCATGGATCGCCGATCGTTCATGGGGTCTTCGCTGGGACTCGCAGCTGTCTTCCTCGCGCAAAATAAGGTCTTTGGCAATTATTGGGACGTCGATCCCGAGGAAGCCCTCAACAAAGACGTCTACGAAGAGAAGTGGCCGAAAAGCGAATACTTCATCATCGACGTGCAAACGCACTTCGCAGATCTCCCCAACCTTCCTGGCAACTTCGCCATGCTCCCCTTCCGCAACATGGAATGGGTTCGCAACATGGGACTCGATCTAAAGAACAGTCCTGACGCCTACAGCTTTCACAACTTTGTGAAGGAGATCTTCTTCGACAGCGAAACGGCCATGTGCGTCATCTCGGGCGTTCCAGGTCGAGAAATCGACAAAGACCCCAAGGGGAAGAAACTCGAGGGAAAAGATCGCAAGGGAGGGATCCTTCCGAGTTGGCTGATGGCGCAGTCGCGTGAACAGATCAACCAAATGGCGGGGTCGCAGCGTGCCTTGTCGCAAGGGAACTGCGCTCCCAATCACTACTGGGACAAGAAGAACAACAAGCCTGACTTCACACAGCTCTTTGAGCAGATGGATCGGGAAAAGGAGCAGTACAAGATCAGCTCGTGGAAGTGGTACTGCCACTTCGATCCGGGCCGTTCGGGAAGCGGTTTCCGACTCGATGACGAGAAGATGACCTACCCCGCGTACGAGCATACTCGCAAGCTCGGTCTGAAGACAATCAGTTGTCACAAGGGGTACGCTTCTCAATCACGCGAGCTGGGACACTTCGCGCATCCGGGCGATGTGGAGAAAGCCGCCCTCGACAATCCAGACCTCACCTTCGTCGTTTATCACTCCGCCCTCAAACATGGTCCAAGCGAGCCGGAGTTCGACAAGGGAGGGATCTTCGACCCGACGACCGGCGATCTCGCCTGGCACGCCGACTTGATGAAGATGAAAGAGCGAAATCCGAAGATGAACAATGTCTATCCGGAGATCGGCTCAGCCTTTGGAACGCTGGCGATCGTGCACCCAGAGATGTGCATGCATTTCCTCGGCCGGAACATCAAGACGTACGGTGTTGACCATGTTATCTGGGGAACGGATTGCCTCTGGTGGGGATCGCCGCAATGGGTCATCGATGCCTTCAAGCGGTTCCAAATCTCGGATGAGCTCTGCGACAAGTTCGGCTATTCCAAGTTGACGAAGGAAGACAAGGCAAAGATCTTCGGCCTGAACGCCGCCAAGATTTACAACGTTGACGTCAACGAGAAGCGAACGAATCTGCCAAAGGATTCCCTGTCGAAGCTCAAGGTCGCGTACCACGAGTCCGGCGGCAATATGGACAACGCCGCCTTCGGCTGGGTCCGAAAAGACGTCTAAGCCTTGGCGACGTTTTCTCGACTGGGCGGGTCAATGTGGTCTTGTAGGCTGGGTCGTATTGACCCAGCAGGAATATCTGCCGGCATTCGAAGAGCTGGGTCAAGACGACCCAGCCTATACGAAGCGACTGTAAATACGGCTGAACGTTCTGGAACCATCTCATGCGGCGACGACTTTGGAGCATGGTGGCCGGTGTTGCCGCTCTCTTCTTTGTGCTGTCAATCTCCCTCCATCCATTCACGAATACTCTCCAAGCGGATGCGGAAAAGGACGACCCCACCGCTTGGGGTACCGATCACATCAATCAAGAGGTACCTGAATACACCACCGGCGGAGAGTGCCTCTTCTGCCACCGTGACTATGTCGGCCCGCGATGGCCAAAGAACTTGCATGCTTTGACGATGCGAGGCTCCACTCCCGAAGATCCCGCCATTCAAGCGATCACCAGCCAACCGAATGGAAAATTATTGGCGGATGAAGTGACCATTCTCTTGGGCGCTCGTGATTATGTCCGGTATCTGAAAAAACTTCCCGCGTATGGCAAGGCAGCCACTCTCTCGGGGACGTTTCATCCCAAGGTAGATGGGGGCAAACTCGACCCGGCGGGAGAGCAGCATTGGGACGACGATCTCTTCAACAACAAATGTGCCGGTTGTCATGCGACAGCCGTTGATCCTGAAACAGCGGGGTTCGGCTCCCCTGGACTCGACTGCTTTGTCTGTCATGGCATCGTTGAAGCCGAGCACGCGGGAAAACCGGAGATAACCTTCTTTTCTCCTCGGCGAAAAGATGCACCGAGAGCGGAAGTCGCGACGTGCAGCCAGTGCCATCTGCGTGGAGGCATCGCGAAGTCGAATGGTCGACCTTACCCCAACAACTTCGTTCCGGAAGATAATTTGCTGCGTGATTTTGAAGTTGATTTCAGCGAACAAAATCTTGCTCAGATGGACGTGATCGAACGGCATATCTTCGCCAACGCGCGTGACGTGCTTGTTGGGAATAAAATCGATGTCACCTGCACGTCGTGCCATTCGATTCATGGCGAATCGACGAAGAAACACACCGAATTATCGGAGACGAATGATTGCAAGATTTGCCATGAGCCCGGCAAGGCGATGAGCGATGTCAAGCTGCCGAAGACCCGGCACAACAAGACCTGCCAATACTAGTGCTCTGTCACCGCCGAGACTTAAGGTTTAGGGTGCCATGGCCACGCGAGTCGTGGCCATGCGAAACCCGCGATCATTTCAACATCCGCTTGCCATCAATCGCGAAATCTTGTCTCTCGTCGCTCGAGCGGACAGGCAAATTCGGCGACTTCATGCCCACGCAAGCGTGGGACATGGCACCCATATTCTAGCGGTGACAAATACTAATATCCGATCGCACTGCCGTCCTTTCGATGCTCCGAAGCCCCATGCAATAGGCCGTTCTCGGGATCGATCAGGATTGCCTGATATCCACCGAAGCCGGACGAGTTCCCAAACTGCACCTTGTGCCCTTTTTGTTTCAATGCATTGATCGTTTCCTCTGGAATTCCCCGCTCCACGACGACCATGCCGCCGTCGGTCATCGTGCCACCCGTCGGATCTGACGATCCATCATGCCTGACGCGGCACATTTCTCCCGCAAGTTGCACATTCATGCCATGATCAATGATGTTGACCAGGATTTGCACATGTCCTTGCGGCTGCATGTCTCCCCCCATCACGCCGAACGAAAGCCACGGCTTGCCATCTTTCGTCACCATTGCGGGAATGATGGTGTGGAACGGGCGCTTATGCGGTTCCAAGACATTTGGATGCCCTTCTTCCATCGTGAAAAGTGATCCCCTGTTTTGCAGCATGAAGCCGAGGTTTCCCGGGACGTGCCCCGAACCCCAGCCCGCGAAATTGCTTTGAATGAATGAGACCGCGTTGTGATCCTTGTCAACAACCGTGAGGTAGATCGTGTCGCCGTGCCCACGAGCCAAGTCGCCGGATGGATAGGAGAGCCCCGCCTTGCTCGGATCGATCAGCTTTCGACGAGTCTCGCCATACTCTTTGCTGATGAGCTGCTTGATCGGCAAGTCTTTGTTGAAGTCAGGGTCTGCATAAAACTTGGCCCGATCCTCATACGCCAGCTTCTTAGCCTCGATGAAAAGATGAATGAACTCAGGCGAATTGTGCCCCATCTTTTTCAGATCATATCCTTCAAGCACGTTTAGCATTTCCAGGACGGCGATCCCCTGCCCGTTCGGTGGGAGCTCCCAAACGTCATAGCCACGGTACGTCGTCGATACGGGATCGACCCACGTGGACGTATGCTCCTCAAAGTCACGGAGCGTGAAGAGTCCACCGACTTTGTCACTGTACGCGACGATTTCCTTCGCGATCGGCCCACGATAGAACGCATCTCGGCCTCCGGCCGCAATGTTGCGAAGCGTCTCCGCGAGATATTTGTTGTGCATCAACTCGCCGATGCGCGGAGCTTTCTTTCCGACGAGATAGGTCTGTGCGGCCTCGGGCGTGCGCGACAGAAGAGGAAGACTCGCTTGCCAGAATGTCCCAATCAACTCGACGATCGGGAATCCCTCTTCCGCATGACGGATGGCCGGTGCGAGAGTCTGCTCAAAGGGCATCGTGCCGAATCGATCGTGCAATTGCTGCCAGCCGTCGACGCAGCCAGGCACGCTCCACGAAAGAGGTCCGCTTCCGGGGACATCCTTGAGTCCTTTTTCAAGGATGACTTGCCGATTCATCTTGTAGGGGGACCGACCGCTCGCGTTGAGGCCATGAAGCTTCTTTGTTTTCGCGTCCCAAACGATCACGAAGAGATCACCGCCAATGCCGCAACTCATCGGCTCCACCAAACCGATCACCGCGTTGGCCGCGATGGCGGCATCGATCGCATTCCCTCCCTTTTGAAGGATCTCGATCCCCGCCTGCGCCGCAAGCGGATGACTCGTCGCGACCATTCCATTTTTGCCCATGACGACCGATCGCCCCTGGTGAGGATAACCGGCCGGCCGTTCCGCCACTTGTCCCATCGTCGCCACCAAACTGAGAAGAGTCATTGCCACACCAGGAGGCACCATTCGATTTTCCCTTCGACTCAGAGATCATGAATCGCTATCTGCTGAGAAATCGTCACGCACCGACGAATGACCGATTCAAGTTGAGACGCAGCGGCCATCGGGTGAGGGAACGGACAATCCCAATTCGGGAATACGAGCTATCATACATCCATTGACCCACTCCCTTGAAACTGAAAAGAGGAGATGCAGGGTCATGAATTGGAACGGTGGAAGGTAACAATGGCGAGATGTTTGGTGACCGGAGGCGCGGGATTCATCGGATCGCATTTAGTGACCGCGCTCGTGGAACAAGGGAATGAAGTCCACGTCGTCGATGACCTATCGACCGGCAAGCGAGAGAATCTCGCGCACCTTTCCAGCGGCTACAAACTATTTCACGGGAGCATCCTCGACCGCAAACTCCTTGCAGAAGCCGCGGCGGGCGCGGAACACGTCTTTCACCTAGCGGCCATGGTCTCTGTGCCGAAGAGTGTCGAGCAGCCTGCCCTTTGTCATGATCTCTGCGCAACGGGTTCGCTAAATGTTATCCTCGCCGCGATCCAGGCGAACGCAAAGCGACTCGTGTACTCGGGTACGAGTGCCGCGTACGGCGATTCCGCCGCTTGTCCGATCGCGGAGTCCGCTCCAGTCGATCCTCTCTCGCCTTATGCGGCCGGCAAATTGTCGGGAGAGCTTTACTGTCAGACGTTCGCCCGGCTTGGTCAGATCGAAACTGTTCGGCTACGTTACTTCAACGTCTTCGGCCCCAGGCAAGATCCAAAGAGTCCCTACTCGGGAGTGATATCGTTGTTTACCGATGCGATGCTGCAAGGCCGTCGCCCGAATATTTTGGGGGATGGATTGCAGAGCCGCGATTTCGTTTACGTGGCGAATGTGGTAGATGCGAATCTTCGTGCCGCGCGCACTCCTGGGATCAGCGGGCGGCTTTACAACATTGGTGCGGGGGGACGATTGACGCTGCTCGATCTCGTGGATGCCCTCAATAGGCAGCTCGGCACCAACCTTGAGCCCACCTTCGGTCCCGCTCGAGCCGGCGACGTTCGCCACAGCCAAGCCGACATCTCCGCCGCGAGAAAAGATCTGGGTTATGATCCTCAAATCACCTTCGATGAGGGCCTAGCCCGCTGCTTGGCCTATTATCGCTCCGCCGCCTAAGTTTTCCTTGCGGGCTGAATCTCTAGGTCCGGCCATTCGGGAGAGAAGACTCACCGGCACGGTGGAAACTAAATTCAGGGTGACATGATCTCGTGCGGCGATCCATGCGAACAAAAAAGGTGACGATAAGAAACACCGTCACCTCGCGTGATTGACAACATTTCGATTTCGGTCGTTAACCGGCTTTCGTCGATGCCTTCGACTTTGTACCGGCGACATCTCCAATCAGCTTGGCGTATTCGTCCGCGCCTTCCTGCTCTTCGAGGAGAATATCTTCGAGCAGGACGACGAGCGGTCGATTCCCCCACTCCTCGGCAAGCTTGATGGCTTCGGTGTAGAGCGTGACGGCGCCGTTCTCGAAATCGAAGCTATTCTTGAGCATCTCGTCGAGGTCGATCGTCTGCTTGACTTCCGCTCGTTCGAGAGTCGGCACGCCCCCGAGCGCGACAATCTTATCCCCGATCTTCTTCGCATGGCCGAGCGATTCCTCGGCATCATCCTTGAACTTCCCTTCAAATACTTCGCGCCAGTGGCCACGGATCAGGAAGCTGTACTGCATGTACTGAGCGACGCCAGCCCATTCCCACTTTTGGATTTCGTTGAGCTTGTTAATGACGGTTTGTTTGTCCATGACATTTACTCCCTGGCTGGGGCGTCGAAGTTCAATCTCTCCACTAGAACGATATCGTCCAGGAGGGAATGGGAGTACACGTTGCACACGATTTCGCTCAGATAGGCGAAGTTTCTAAATCTGTCGAGAATCTGTCTCAACCATGAAGAAGTGAGAAGATTTTTCGGCGAGATGAAGGTTCAAGAACGCCCAAAAAGAGGCCGATTCGCCCTGGAACACGCCGTTAAAAGAGCACTGAGTCTTATTTCGCCGGAGGTCTCGGGAAATCAATTTCACACCCCAGACTCCGCGGAACCTCTAAACCGTGAGTGTCCATCAACCGGCTGTCCGCCAAAATCTCGTGAGGTGAGCCATCGGCATGAATGCGCCCGCCGTCCAAAATAACCACGCGATGAGCCACTTCGAGGACAAGATCAAGGTCATGCGTGGCAAGTAGCTTGGGGCATTCAATGGAGTTCAAGAGTTGGATGAATTCACGCCGGCCACGAGGATCGAGATGACTCGTTGGCTCGTCGAGCACCAAAAGTTTCGGCTCGCACACTAGAACGCCCGCGACGCATGCTCGCTTTCGTTGGCCTAAGCTGAGTTGATGTGGAGCAAGATCCTCGAGCCCGCTGAGACCGACCGCTTCAATCGCCCATTTCGCACGCCGTTGGATTTCGTGTTCAGGCAGCCCCAAGTGTCTCGGGCCGAAGAGTATGTCCTCCCAAACGGTCGGACAAAAGAGTTGATCATCCGGATCTTGAAAGACCAAGCCCACCGCGCGGCGGATATCGGCCAGCCGATCGGGGTTGATCCGGTCCCCGTCAATCCAGATGCCGCATTCAGGTTGTTGGTCGCGACTGATCGACTCTGGAAGTACGCCGTTGAGATGAAGCAACAGAGTCGATTTGCCGGCACCATTCGGTCCAACGATCGCGACCGTTTCATGAGGCTGCATCAAGAAGTCGAGACCGGCCAGAACGAGCGGGCCGCCGGGATAGGAAAAGTTGAGTCGGCGAATCTCGACGATCGGAGGCATCGCTTCGAGTAAACCTCCGGAACGGGGCAGGTTAAAGAAGTCGAGACAACGCGCCACTGTCACTGGGGAAGTATACCCCTCCTCCCGAAAGAAGAGGGGTATTTTGGCATTTCACGAGGCAAACTAGCTCTTCGCACCTTCGGAGAGCTTCTCGCGAACTCGCTCCAGAAGCTTCTTCGTGGCGATGATGCCCGCAGGTTCGTCGAGTTTGCTTCCTTCATACTCGATGCCAACATAGCCGTGATAGCCAGCATCGACGACGATTTTCATTA
>JAIEPU010000268.1 GCA_019748235.1 bacterium | reverse complement strand
GCCGGGATCGCAAAGTGGCGTGAATCATGTCCATTTGGTCCTCTCTTCGCGCTAACCTCTCTTTGTCCACGCTTGACAATTCCGCTTGATTGGCGAAGGTGTCGGGAACGCCGGCGAGAAAGTTCGCCGCGTCAGGGAATTCACTCATGGAAATTCGTGGACGAGTCATCAAAGCGGCTGAAATGGGGCAGATGCGCCTCAACTCGTTCAATCCCAACGATGCGATGAAGGAAGTCCAAGACAAAATTGAGTCGGCCAACAATCAACTGAAACAGGAACGGGACAAGGCAACAGCCGAAGTACAGGCTCTCTATGACAAAGCCATTAAAGATGGTTTCCAAGCAGGCTACGACAAAGGCATTCAACAGGGCCTATCGGAACAAGAGGCGGCATATAGTTCCAGGCTTGCCGAGGAAATCCGGCAGCGAACGGATTCCGCGCTCGCGGTCCTGCAAAAGATTGGAGAGGACTTTTCCTCTCGTCCGACAGAGTGGGTGAAGCAATGGGAACCCGAGGCGATGGAGCTCGTCTGTTCGATCGCGGCACGCGTCGCGCGAAAACTCGTCGCCGCCGATGAGAAGACGATCGAACGGACTTTGTCGGAAGTCCTCGGCATGGTGGCCAGAGCCCCGAGGATTACGGCCCATGTGAATCCAACTGACCTCGAAACGCTTCAAATGAATCCCGAAAGCTGGCAGTCCACCGTGGGAAAGCTCGGGACGGTGGAGTTTCTGCCCAATCCGAATCTCACGCGGGGAGGTTGCCGAATTGAGACGGAGCACTGCTCGATCGACGCCAGCGTTGAAACTCAAATCGATCGTTTACTGAACGAGATCGCTTCCTCGGCCGATCTTTCCTCATCTCCCTCACCTGACACGTCCGCTCCATAAGATAACGTGGAGTCTTCACACGTTACTTTGAGCGGGAGATGCCGGCCTTGGGTCACCGGCTGATGACAATATGCACGTACGACGATCCCGAAGTCGCCGCGCGCGACTGCGCGAAGCTTCGGGATGCGGGAGTGCGAGCGGCTGTCGCAAAATGCCTGCTTGAAGACCCCGAGCTTCCCGGCGTCGAACTTCATGACGTGATCGTATTCGACCACGAGATGGAAAAGGCTCAGGAAGTTCTCGAGTTCTTCCCGGCCGATTCCGAAGGTCCGCGCGATCCCGCCGCTTTCAAACGTTCTTTGAAATGGTGGATGGGAGTTCTGATCTTGCTGGCCGTGGGTGCGGTCGCGGTATTGATGCGCGGCATTTGATTCGCGTGGCAAATGACTCAGACGACATCCTGAATCGATCGCACGACGATCCGGTTATGATGTACTTCGACAACTTCGATTCGACGGCCCGCTTCAACGAACTCACCATTGGTGATCACGTCGAAATACTGGCTGCCGAGTTTCATTCGGCCGACCGGTCGTAAGGGACTCGCGGCAACTCCGACATCCCCCAAGATGTTGTCGTAGGGAGTCATCGGCCCTTCTTCGCCGTCGCTCGGGAATCCACCTTCAACCATTTCGCCGGGTGGCGGCAACACCATTCGATTAAACATGGGGAGCGAGGGGAAGAACCTTGCGATGACAACCGCTCCGCCGATGAAGATCGCCATCGACAAAACCAGTTGAACGACGTTGCCCATCAGGATGCGAGTTTCTGATTCGTTCGTCGGCCAAGGAAAACTCTGACTGGCAAGAATAATCGAGGCGAAGATGAGCAGGACACCGGTAATACCCGCCACCCCGAAGCCGGGCAGAACGAAAATCTCGAGCGCCACGAGGAAGAGTCCCAGGATGAACATCACGATCTCGAGCGAATTGGCGGTGTCGCTGAGGAATCGTGACCAAAAGAAGAGAACGAAACAAACCGCCGACAGTAATCCCGCAACGCCAAAACCCGCCATCTGAAATTCGAGATAAAGACAGGTCAAGCCGACAGCGAGTAAAAAGACTGTCGCGCCGGGAGATGTCAATCCGTTGACAACGTCGTCCACCCACGTTGGCTTGAGGACAGGGACAGGCCCTTGAATCGCATAGGAGGATAACAACTGGGGCTGACCGTCAACGATCGCAACCGCTAAATCCATCGCCCGGGCTTGTTCTCCTCCTTCGAGCTTCATCACGTCGCCACGTTCCTTGACGGTCCGCACCTTTTCCCAAGGGCCGGCGTCACCTTCCGCTTCGAGCTGTTCCGCCGTGCGGAAGGAACGGATCGCCCCGTTCTCCTTGTTGCGCACTTCCCAAATCTCTTCGCTCGAGTTCACCAAACCACGAACGATCGCCTCAGGGATCTTGCTTTCTCTCGCCGCCTCGGCGGCACCGTCCGCCAAGGCGTGTGCCGATTCACTCTCCCTCCCATCGAGCACGAATGATCCGATATTCGCCTTGGGTCCGACAACGACTTCGTCACAACCGAAAAGAAGCAGAGTGGCCGATCCTGTCGCGTTGTTCGGAACCCACGCGACCTTGCGGCCAGGCCATTGATCGAGTGTGTTCATCAAGCTTGATGCGACGACAAGATCTCCACCATTCGATTCGATCTCGACGAAGAGAAGAGTGCTCCCCTGGCGCTCGGCATCTTGAAGTCGCCGTTGAACCGCTTGAAGAACCCGCGGACTGATCGCGCCTTCAATCTTTAGTAGCAACGGATGGGTTGCTTCCTTGAACGTGGAGTCTTCCGCGGCCGTTTGCTCGGACAAGCCATAAGCCACCGCCACTTCACTCCGCGAGTCCTTGACCAATCGAACGAGCCCAAGTCGCTGCGCTAAATCGGAGGTAAGAACCCATCGTTGTCCTCCCTCCTTGATGACGTCCTTTTTCAATACTCGCGCATTCTTCTCGAATTCCGCAAGTTCGTCCGCTGCTTTGATTGATTTGCCGTTCGTCGTCTCGACTTCATAAAGCTTGAGTGATTTGTCGGCCAAACCGGCTGCGATCCATTTGCCGTGCCCTTTCTCGACGGCAATGCTTTCGAACATCGCCTTCTCGCGCGGCTTGAGATCCCCCGACGATTCAACATCTCCGATGGAGGCTTTGCCGGCAAGAACGATTTCATCGCATGCGAGTGCGACGAGCACGGCGTTACCGGTCAAAGGCTTACTGACGTAGGCGACGGTTCGGCGAACGGAACCGCCAATCTGGGCAATGCTATTGGCGAGATCGTAGCAAGCGCCAAAATCGCTCTGCCCGACTTGGATGTCGAAGATAATAATCTCGACCCCTGACCGCGCCGCATCACGAACGGTCGAATTCACGCGTTGCACGAGCGCGGAGTCGATCGTCCCCCGAAGGGTGATCATTCGGCCGGAAGTAGGTTCCGCAGAGTCGGTCCGCGCAGCAAGCAAACAAATGGAGAGGAGAAGACCCCAAGCGGTGTAACGGCACCAACGATTCCGATCCATGGTCACCCTCGGCCGAACCCTCGGGACCTTCGATTCGTTGGAGAATAATCCATTCCCTCCAACGCTCCAAAACACCTCTTGGGCAGATGCAGCTTCTAAAGAATGCGGACTCGTCATTATACCTTTGGCTCGAAACCGGGTCAAAATGCGGGAAACTCCGCCTTCCCTTGAATAGGCGCAACCAATGCCGCCCCCCGGATACCTGAATTCTCCCAAATCGATCAAACCTCAACGAATAGGTGAATCGGATGCACTTCCTTATTCGATCAGCTTTGCGAAATCTTGGTTCGCGATTCCGTGGAGAAGATTGCGGAATCGGACTCGCGATGGGATTTGAACGCTGCGAGGAAGATTAGGAAGAGGTATGAAACATTCATGAGGACTAAAGGATCGTCTGCTTTGCCCCCATATCGAGACCCGAGGGTTTGCGGCGCTCCCCCGGCGAACTTGCCGGTCCTCCCGCGGTGAGATGAATCGCATCGGCAACTGCCTCGCGAATTCGGTCCAAACGGAACGGCTTGTACAGGACCGAAGCCAGTCCTTCTTGCCGCGCGCGGACAATGCAATGGTTCGCGTCATAACCAAACCCGGTCATGAGCACGACAGGCGTTTTAGGAATGATCTCTTTCAGCGAGTGAAAGAAATCGTAACCGTTCATGTCGGGGAGGCGGATATCAGCGACGACGACATCGTATTCGATCGTGCGGACAAGCTGTTGTCCTTCGAGCCCATCCTTCGCGGTATCGACTTCACAGCCGAGTTGCGAAAGAAGCACGTGAGCGGATCGACGAATCGAGGGATCCGCATCAACGACCAGCACTCGCTTGCCCGTTAATCGCGTTGGTTGCTCCGACACTGATTCTTCCGCCGAATCGCCTCGGTCTTGCTCAACAGTTTGTCCGACTTTCTGAATCGCATTCTTGATCGCGCGAGCATTCAAGAGGACACGGCGAACCGCCTCATGGGCAAGTTCCTTATTGCCGTGCGGCTGAAGCAAGAAGTCGAGCACCCGAATGGTGTCAGTGACGATTTCATCGACCGGCAGACTGACCTCTTTCACGACCGCTTCGATCGTCGCGCTGCCGCCAATATGTTTCTCAGCCTCGAGCAAGTCGAGCGTATTGAGCGCCACCGCAATTTCGCGAGCGAAAATCTCGAGGAATTCTCGATCGCTTTCAGTAAATTTGTTGGCTTCCGCGCTCTCGACGTTGAACGTTCCGATGACACGATCACGATAGAGCATCGGCACCGTCATCGAGCTGCGCGCACCGGGCGCCCCCGGCAGATAGAGCGGATCGGTCAGGACGTCGTTACAGAGATAACTCGTGCCAGTCACGGCGACAAAACCGGTGACACCATTCCCTTCCCGCGAAGCATGCAACTCGCGATCGTGCGCGAATTGCGTCATCCCCTCGGAAAGAAGAACGTTCAGCATCTTCGTTTCAGGATCGAGAAGGCGGATTTCGAAGAAGCGGAAATTCAGAATCTTTTGCGAGTGTTGCAAGATGTTCGCTTTGAGGAGATCAATTCGCTCCTCGGTAGTCATCTGCGCGAGTTCTTCCGCCGTCAGGTGACCCAGTTCGAGTCCCGCGCGGTGAATCGCCGTCATCTTCTCCCGCTCTTGAATCTCAGAGGTGATGTCACGAATCAAACAGAGCAACACCTGTTGGTCGGAGTCGGCGGGACGAATGCTCTGGCAGCGGATCTCTGCGTAGCGACCCTTGCGAAGCCGAACTTGGGTTTTCGCCTGCGGCGTCCCTCCCAAGCAATCGGTGAAGGGGCAGAAGTCTGGTCCCTGAATCTCTTCACAGCCGATGGCTTCATAGATTCCTTGGCCGATGAAATCTTCGCCGTCACAAAGCTCACCGAAGGCGGAATTATGCCAGAGGACTTTGAAATCCGCATCAATGACGGCGATCCCGGTCGCGATCCGCTGCAAGATTTCAGAATTCGAAATTCGAAGGGTTTGAGACGCAGCCGGCGACGGGATCGGCGGCATCGTAAATATGCCGTCTCCCTCCCCCTTGCGTAGGAGTTCTAATGCTTCTTCCGCGTTTTTAGCAGAAACTAAATCAACACGTTCTCCGAGCGCGGAGCGAACATCGTCGCTCGCCGGTTCCGGACCGATCACGACAATCTTAGGTCGCCGTGTCACGTGTGAACCTCAGGTGCAAGGGTGGCAACATCTATCCGCCAATTATACGATGGCCAGCGATACACTACAACGCGACGGAAATCCGTACTCCCACTGATCTTGATGCACAAAACAGCGAGAACGAGCGAGTGAACCGACTGACGGAAGCCTTAATTCAGAACGCACGCGTCCTGGCGGAATCTCTCCAAGCCAAGGCGATCGTCGTGGATTCCGAGATCTTTGAAACTAATCAGTGCGTCGCGGATGCTCTCTCCCTGATAGATTACCCCACAGTTGTCGCTTTTCGGTCAAAGCAGCAAATTCCTGAGAACTGCGGCAGGCCGAATATCATGACTTTGACTGTTCCGAACGTGCCAATGTCTCGTACCGGCCAGATCAAAGTCACCGTCCTCGTCGCCGTCGCCGAGAAAATGTTCGAGCGGGGAGACCTGATCATTTGCTTGTCAGGTGTCCATTCGTCGAACCGTCTCGACATGCTCACCATCCTCAAAGTCGGTGATGAACCGGAATTCTTCCTGACCGACGAACAGCACCCCCTCCCCCCCGACGTTGATCCCAGCGTATTCGAGCGTGTCCTGAGCATTGCTTCCGAACTGGCGGTCGAGGGACGAGAAAGCCGATCGGTCGGCGCTTTATTTGTCATCGGAGACTCCGAGGCGGTTCTCGAAAAATCGAAGCAATTGGTGATCAATCCGTTCCATGGCTACCCGGAATCGGAGCGAAACATCCTGAAATCGAATCTGGACGACACGATTAAGGAATTCGCCAACATCGACGGTGCATTCATCATCCGGGGAGATGGATGCGTGCTTGCCGCTGGTCGCTATCTCGTTCCGCAAGGGAAGACTTCTGAGCCGTTGAGAGGCGGCCTGGGCGCCCGACACGAGTCAGCCGCCGCAATCACCCGTGTGACCGATGCGGTCGCAGTCGTTCTCAGTCAAAGCACCGCTACCATCACCGTCTTCAACTCCGGCCGCATCATGACCGAAATCGAACGGATCAAAGATGGTAGCAGCAGCCAAGCCCTTCGTTTCAAACGAATGATCGACGGCTCGGATTGATCCCTAATTCGCCCCGCTCATCGTCACTTACTGAACGGCTTCGGAGTGAGCCCGCGACAAAAACGGGGTATAGTGATGCGCGGAGGGTTGATGATGAACGCGTGTGCCGCTCATCCAACCGAGTCTTCAAGGATGTCCAATCATGGCGCGAGAGCGTTTTCTCGGTGCGGAGCCGCCAGACGAGAGCGATGAGCTCAAAGTCGTTGAAGAGACGCTTCGCCCCACGCGGCTGAAAGACGTCATTGGCCAGCGTGCCGTCATTGAACGTCTTCGAATCTCTGTCGATGCCGCCCAAAAGCGGAATGAACCGCTACAGCACCTTCTTCTGGACGGCCCCCCCGGTCTTGGCAAGACTACTCTTGCCTCGGTGATTCCCAAAGAGTTGGGAGTCGACCTCGTCATTGCAAGCGGCCCGACGCTCAAAGCACCCAAGGATGCGCTTCCTTACCTGACCAATCTCACAGAGCGATCGGTTCTTTTCATCGACGAAATTCATCGCATTCCGGCGCAGGTTGAGGAATTCATCTATCCCGCGATGGAGGATTTCCGCGTCGATATCGTGATCGGACAGGGGCTCGGCGCGCGGACGGTGAATATGCCGCTCAAGCGATTCACCCTTATTGGCGCGACGACCAGAAGCGGCGCACTGACCGCTCCTCTCCGGGATCGCTTCGTTATTCGGGAGCATCTCGACTACTACGCCGATGATGAGTTGGTCCGAATCTTGGCGGTGAACGCGAGGAAGCTCAACCTTCCGATTGGCGAGGAGGCGATGATGGAGTTGGCCCGCCGAAGCCGTGGCACCCCCCGAATCGCGAACTCGCATCTCTACTGGATTCGGAATTATGCCATCAGCCGCGGGGACGGCACGGCCACCCTGGATATGGTTCGCGAAGCGCTCGCGATGCAAGAGGTCGACGGCATGGGTCTCGACCGCCAGGATCGGCGATATTTAGAGACTTTGATCCGCGTGTTTAGCGGAGGACCAGCGGGGGTCGAAGCACTCGCCGCCACCATGAATGTCCCGTCGGACACGCTGGCGGATGAAGTGGAACCGTACTTACTCCGGCGAGAGCTCATCGTCCGGACGCCACGCGGACGTCAAGCGACTCCCGCGGGTTTTGAGCATATCGGTGCCCTCGGAAAGCGTCCTCAGGGAAGGCTATTTGGAGCTTAACCACCGCTTCAATGTTTTACGGATAAGCTGCGTCGTTATTTCCACATCTTCCGTTGTTGACGGCCAACTGCATGATGAACATACTCAGGGGTGTGCTCATCCTTCGGTGAATTCGTGGGGAGCCTTACCCCGGATAAGGGCGTGATGCCCTTCGAGCGATCCGAGAAGCGCTGCGGCTTTTCAGCATCCTCCGAGGGCGTTCGGGCGACTCTCCTTTCACCCAAGGTCAAAGACCGCCAGAGGGCGGGATATCCCCCATGGCCGACCTACAGAACGAGGCCTAAGTTCTCTTGGTAACGATTGAAACGGATTTCACGACGCATCGGTATACAAGAGAGCTT
Source organism: bacterium (assembly GCA_019748235.1). Taxonomy (GTDB): domain Bacteria; phylum Planctomycetota; class Planctomycetia; order Kolteriales; family Kolteriaceae; genus JAIEPU01. The sequence goes on along the minus strand of JAIEPU010000268.1, from coordinate 14,376 downwards.
CCGCCGGCCAATGTTGAGAATGGGACGATTTCTCTCCCCCCGGCATTGCAGCATGAGGTTGCGATGACTTGGCACGAGTTTCTTTTGAGCGATCCTGTCCTGGACCACACCCTCGAAGGTGAGGTGCTCAGCCGACTGCGCGGCCGACTTCTCGCCTTCACCGTTGAAGAGAAGAACGGCAGCTTAGTCCTTCACGGCATGGCACCGAGCTACCATGTAAAGCAGCTTGCCCAATGCGAGGTGATGAGCCTGACTCATCAACCCATTTCCGCCAATAATATTAAAGTTGATCCGCGCCTGATGACGTCAGCACGGTGAAAGTACGGTGGGTCAGTAGGACTCGCGTCCATTCATCAATCAATGCTTGAATTGCTTCGAGCGATTTCCGGATTCGGAGAACCCTTACAGCAACTCTATGCCAGGACAGCCTTCAATCGTTCCAGTGTTTCGGGCTTGTTGTATTCCATCTTGCCGAACCCGCGAATCGCGCCGGCGGCAATAGCTTCCTCTTGGTGCTGGCAGTAATTCGTGATGAGCATCACCGGGACAGATCCGAGTTCCGCATCCGCTTTGATCGCTTTCACGATTTCCATTCCATCGGAATAGTCCTCGTCTAGTTTTCGATTCACAAGCACGAGGTCATATTTACCGCTTCGAAGCTTCTGCATGGCATCGCAGCCGATGCAGGCGGGCACGACTTCAACGTCGAAATGACTGGTAAGGAACCGAGTCAGACAGGAATGATCAGGGCCGCACTGGCCCACGCTAAGAACTCGCTTCGACATGGGAAAACCCTACCTCAACGAACACATTTCGACTTTTCGGTTCCAGGCACCCCTCGATGAGTAACCATCGTCGCCGATTCCATCATCATGAACAGGGATTCAGTGAATCGGAAACATCCTCCGGCCCACTCACTTACAAAAGTGATAAGGCCGACTCCAATCCACTCGCAACTCTATGAGGTGTCTACACCTTGATTCAGCGGAAGTACCGGCCAGTTGGGGAAAACTTACTTGTTCACCCTAAAAACTCGTCGGGGCCGCCGCAAGGCGAGGATGGTACTATTATAGACCCTTGATCAATCGCCTAGATGTCCGATCATGGGATTCCGGCCGAGCCGGTTGCCAAAGCAAAACGGGAGTCAACGCCATCGGCGTTCGAACGACGAGCAAACAGGCAGATGCACTCCGGGCAGCCGTTACTCGGCTGACACCCGTCTGGCCGAATTTGCCTCCCGCGGAAACATTTCTGCCCGCCGTTGGTGTGTTGGTACTTTTGTTACCTGCCTCCGTCGCGTGGCTTTTCGGGACCCTTACGCACGGCCAGGCGATTTGGGGACTTCTAGGCCTGGAAGTTCTTCAGGGAGACCCACTGCTTGTCTCATCGACAAACGTTGCCGCCCCCCCCTTCTTCGCGTGGTGCACGGCCGCGACTCTTGCGTATAGCTTTGGCAACCCGATCTGGTGGCTGACGATTCCGAGTTATGTGTTTTGGATCTTATCAGCGATTGTCATCTTTCTCCTCGTTCAGCGCTGGCACGACACGACCACCGCGCTATTGACACTGATTGTCCTTGCGGTGAATCCGGTCGTAATCAGTCAGATTCAGCATGGCCAACCAGGAACGGCCGCCCTCTTCTGGGGCATGCTCACCCTTTGGGCTTACGTCGAACACCTGCAAGCGGGAGCGGGGATCAAATCTTGGTGGACGGTGCTGGAAGGAATTTCAATCGGTTTTCTGATCCTCACGGCCGGCCTTTCCTCCCTTTGGATACCAGGTCTGATCGCCATTCATCTGGCGTACGATCAAATCCAGAACAATCCGGATTGGGGAAAGGGATTCGATCAGCTCAGACAAAGCCAAACCTTGCAAGCAGGTTTGGTGGCGATTGCGATCGCGTTGATCATGGCTGCTCCATGGCTCGCGTACGTTCAAACGACCGATGGGCCGATGGCTCTCGTCTCGACGTCAGGCCTCGCGGGCGAAAAGCTGAGCTTTGATGCACCCGCCGTCGCGATGCCCACAACGATTGCTCTTGGGTTGTTCGGAATCGCGAGAGCATTTCGACTGAGACTTCGCCGTCAAGCCGACCGGCAAGCTTCTCTACCGGTCATCTGGGTCGTGGTCGCCTACTTCGTTTTCCTCTTCATTGAACCGACGGGGCTCGGCCTCTTGTTCGTAATCGTTCCCCTCTCCATCCTGGCCATGCAAAGCCTCGAGTTTGTCGTCGAACGAAGGCTTCGAGACTGGACGTCGCTTTGGATCATGATCGGGACTCTCGGTGCCTCGGTATTCTTTGGTATTCCCACACTGACCGAGAACGTTCTCAACGCGATCCGAAAAACGCCCGCATGGCTGACCGGCGAACTTGAACGGGAACAGTTTCTCCTTTGGGGATGGGAAATCGTTTGGATCATGCTCGCGTTCATGATCATCCTGGGGGGAGCGATTCTCGTTTACTGGCTCTTCAGAAAATCCAGCAAGCACGATCGATACAGGCGACTTCTCTTGGGCTCGTTCGCCATCTTCGTGGTAGGTGGGGCGGCTGCCCTCGGGACATCTCCCTTCGTCATGTCGAAACGAAGCGCTGATCCCTGGATCGAACTCGATGAAACGCTTCGGAATCTGCCGAAACAGGATTACCTCGTCTTTCTCGGAGAGCGAAACCCTTCCCCTGAGTTGGCATTCATCGCGCGAGACACCGCCCGGCAAATGACCGTCAAGCTGGCTCACGATGTGCCCGAACTCGACAGCATGCTCGACCGATTGCCGGGCAAACCTCTGGTATTGCTCACGGATCCAACTATGACGTTGCCGACAAGCATCCCCCTCAATCAGGGTAAAATCTCGGTGACATTTGGAAGGGTTTACCGGGGCGAATCGACAGTGGTATACGTGCCGGTCTCGGGAAAGGAACCCGAGCCGATCCTAAAGAAACGAAAGTAACGGACTCAAGCCCCTCGGAGTTTCCTTTTATGCCTGATCGCGAGCACATTCTGTTCGTGACGGGTAAATTAGCTGCCCCCTCCCTCGAACAAGTCGTTCCATCCCTCGCGAATACCGTCGGATTCGAGGCAAGCATCCAGATTGCGAAGATCTCCGTGGCCTCGCTGATGACCACTGATTGGTTGGTAAGCAAACTGGCCCCTCCTGCCGGAACGTCGCGCGTGATTTTTCCCGGACTCTGCCGAGGGGACATCGAGAAGCTGAGAGAAGCGTTCCCTTCGATTCAGTTTGAGCGGGGTCCGAACGACCTGCTCGACTTACCCGATCATTTCCAAGAGTCCTCCCGAAAAGATTCTCCGTACGGTGCGCATGACATCGAGATTCTTTCTGAGATCAATCACGCCAATAGGCTCACGTCCGATGCCCTTCTTCGCGAAGCGAAGCGGCTCATTCAATGCGGAGCTGACGTCATTGATCTAGGCTGCACGCCGGGCGAACCGTGGAAAGAGATCGAGGGAGCCGTCCGAATGCTCCGTGCTGACGGGATTCGTGTCTCGGTCGATTCATTCGATCCGGACGAAGTAGCCGCGGCAACCCGCGCGGGCGCGGAGCTTGTACTTTCCGTCAATAGTTCCAACATAGACCACGCGTGTGATTGGGGGGTCGAAGTCGTTCTTATCCCTGATGATCACCAAGCGGACGCGTGGCTCGATCAAGTGATTTGCCAATCCGAATTTCTGAAAACTCAAGGCGTTCGACACCGCATCGATCCGATCCTCGATCCGATCGGCTTTGGATTTGCGAAATCAATGGGACGATGCTTGGACCTTCGCCGAGCCCTTCCACATGCGGAGATGATGCTAGGAATCGGCAACCTGACAGAACTGACCGAGGTCGACAGCGCGGGGGTCAATGCCGTACTCATTGGCTTTTGCCAAGAGGTCGGCATTCGAAGCATCCTCACCACAGAAGTCATTAACTGGGCTCGATCAAGCACTGCCGAGATAGACGTCGCGCGGCGACTCATGCATCATGCCGTCACTCTTCGAAGACTCCCCAAACATCGAGATTCACGACTCGTCATGTTGCGAGATCCCAAGATTCACGTGCGAGGTGAGGAGGAGTTGCGCCGCCTGCAGAAAGAGATTCGTGACCCCAATTATCGCCTGTTTGCGGAACGAGGGCTCATCCACGCTCTCAACAGCGATCAATTCGAAAGTGATTCCGATCCATTCGACCTCTTCGATCGCCTGGGTGTCGAAGACCCGTCGCACGCCTTCTATCTTGGATGGGAGATGATGAAGGCCTCACTCGCACTACAACTGGGGAAGGACTACACGCAAGATCGCGCGCTTCGCTGGGGGTTCCTCACACGAGAGGAGATCAGCCATCGCGACAAAAGTTCATCGAAACGAGATCGGCAGGAATGAGTCGCGAGATTGATGATCTGATCCTCGAAGGCATCGTTACCACCCGCAACCCAGACGGCTCGATCAATGTCGCGCCAATGGGGCCCGAGGTGAAAGAGGGTGCCTTTTCCAAACTCATTCTAAAGCCCTTCACAACGTCAACGACCTTTCAAAACCTTGCTCGTCACGGCGAAGGGGTCTTTCACGTCGTTGACAACGTTCTACTTCTAGCGGAGGCCATGACGGAGACGCGCACGCCGGAGTTGACGGCAACGGACCATATCGCCGGGGCAAGGCTTATCGACTGTTGCCGCTACTACGAATTCAAAGTCACCCATATCGATGACTCGAACGATCGATCACGCATCGAGACATCGGTCGTGCATTCGGGACGAGTTCGCGATTTCTACGGACTCAATCGAGCGAAGAGCGCGGTCATCGAAGCGGCCATCTTGGTATCGCGCGTCGGCCTCATCTCTTCGCGACAAATCAAAGAGGAACTCGAACGACTCAAAGTGATCGTCGGGAAAACAGGAGGACCTAACGAAACGCGGGCGATGGAGATTCTCTCCCGGCATCTGGATTTGAAATCATTCGTTGCCCCGACGGTATTGCGCGTCCACGCGCCGAGCCGGCTGCATGTCGGATTCTTCTCCATCGGAGGCGAAGACTTTTCGAGAGCATACGGCGGCGTCGGACTCATGATCGATGAGCCGGCCGTTGAGCTCATTGGCCGAGCACCATTCCCGCCCGATCGCAATTCCGTCATCGGCGAAGGAGTCGCGACAAATATCATCGACCGAGTCTCGCGAATCCGAAACGAAGTGGCTTCGCGTCTTCATCTCGAACCGGAACAGACGCCGTCCATTGAAATAATCGCTTCGCCGGCGGAGCATGTCGGACTCGGCGTCGGGACGCAGCTCTCCCTTAGCGTCGCGACAATCATCTCGCATTTCGCGGGCCAGCCATCGATCTCTCTCGACGAGCTGACGAGAATGACCCATCGCGGACGACGCTCCGCCATTGGAATTCATGGTTGGAAATCAGGTGGTTTTCTGGTCGATTCCGGCAAGTCGCAACCGAACGAGATCGGCCGGCCGGTCGTTAACCGTCAACTCCCGCCTGAATGGAAAGTGCTCGTCATTCATCCTCCCTTGCCGCTCGGCAAACATGGAGAGGTCGAAGAAAAGGCGATCAACACTCAGGTTCACATGCCGGCGGAAACGACTCGCCATTTATGCGAGATCGTACTTCTGCATCTGCTTCCCGCTATCGAGGAGAAAGACATCGATTCCTTCGGACGCGCCCTCCGAGACTATAATCGCCTCGTGGGCAATTGCTTTACTTCCGTACAAGGGGGGCCCTATGCCCATCCGATGATCGAAGCGATGATCGATTGGCTCGGTCAGCGGAAGGTAGGAGGAGCGCAGAGTTCATGGGGACCGACGACGTTCGCCGTCATGGAAGGAGATGAATCCGCCCATCAGTTGGGTCATGATCTGGCGAAGGCGTTTGATCTGACAGATCATCAATGGCGTGTCACGGATGTATCGAAGTCGGGCGCCAAGATTCAATCATGAGTATTCCGTGACTAGACCGAACGACAAACTGGAACTGTTTTGCCCATCGCCAGGGTGGCCGCGATTGCTGGTGAGCGTGCGCAATGTCGCCGAAGCGATCATGGCGTCCGAAGGTGGCGCGGACATCATCGACATCAAAGATCCATCGCAGGGTTCGTTAGGACGCGCAACCTCATCAACCATCCTCGCCATTTCCCATCACCATCAGCTCCAAGGCCAGATCCCGGTGACGGCCGCCCTCGGCGAATTGAAAGATCTAGACGATCTTCAGTGCGCGCATCTTGGGCGTGAACTTGAATCTTCCGGCTTGAGTCTGGTGAAGGTCGGAACGTCCGGGCTGGCCGATGAAGACAGAGGACGTTCGAAGTTTTTTTCTCTTCACCGATTGATGGAAGAAAACTCCGATCGACCCATGCTCATGCCAGCGGCTTATGCGGATGCGGGGCGTGCTCAGGCTCCTCCGGTGTGGGAGGTCCTGAAATGGGCGGGCGAAACGACCGCACGATTTCTGCTCGTCGACACGTTCGTAAAGGATGGACGGGGTTTCTTTTCATGGATCGACTCAACCGAATACCCTGAGCTTTTAGGCGCCTGTCGTGAAGCGTCCGTTCGTTTGGCCATCGCGGGATCATTGCGGGAAGACGATTTTGAGATTCTTTTCGATCATCCTCCCGATGTGGTCGCGGTGCGCGGAGCGGCCTGTTCGGGCTATTGCCGCCAAGCCGGAATCGATTCAAATAAGGTTCGTCGGCTTCGCCAATTGATGGAACATCACAGGAAACCGCTATCTCGGTAACACGAACAAGTTTCGGGGATAGGACGAACGGGGAGGGACTCTTACAATGATCTTTCCGTTGGCAGAATCCATTGGTCGTCCCGTAGAGAATTTCACGGGAATTGTCGTCCTTTGAGGACGGGTATTGGTACGGGAGAGCTGGTCGTGCTCGAAATCGTTGAAGCCCTTGATCCTGCGGTTGCTCAGGCCATCAATGACGAAATGCGTCGTCAGCACGAAGGCTTGGAGATGATCGCCTCTGAAAACTACACGAGCCCGGCGGTCTTGGCCTGTCAAGGTTCGGTCCTCACGAACAAATACGCGGAAGGTTACCCAGGGCGTCGCTATTACGGCGGTTGCGAATTCGTGGATGTCGTCGAAAGGCTTGCTATCGATCGGGCAAAGGCCCTCTTCGGGGCGGAGCATGCCAACGTTCAACCGCATGCCGGGGCACAGGCGAACATGGCGGTTTGCTTTGCCGTCCTATCGCCGGGCGACACCATTTTGACGATGAACCTCGCGCATGGCGGCCACTTGACTCACGGCAGCCCGGTCAATTTTTCAGGCAAGCTCTACAACGTCGTCCATTACGGAGTGAATCAAAAGACCGAACGAGTCGACTTCGATGAAGTGGCTCGACTTGCTCGCGAGAGTAAGCCCAAGCTCATCATCGCCGGCGCAAGCGCTTACTCCCGCACACTCGATTTTCCGAAGTTCGCGGAGATCGCCCGCGAGGTCGGCGCACTCCTAATGGTGGATATGGCCCATATCTCGGGACTCGTCGCGGGAGGTATGCACCCGAATCCCGTCCCGTATGCGGAGTTCGTCACATCGACCGCTCATAAGACGCTTCGTGGTCCGCGCAGCGGCTTCATCCTCTGCAAGAACGAGTGGGCTCAGAAGATCAACAGCTCGGTCTTTCCCGGCGTGCAGGGTGGTCCACTCATGCACGTGGTCGCCGCGAAGGCCGTCATTTTCGGCGAGGCAGCAACGCCCTCGTTCAAGGAATATGCCAGACAGGTGGTCGCGAATGCCGCCGTTCTGGGAGAGGAACTTTCACGAGCGGGCCTTCGACTTGTCACCGGTGGAACTGACAATCACCTTCTTCTGGTCGACGTCACCGTTCAAGAGGGATTGACCGGCAAGATCGCCGAGCAAGCACTCGACAAAGCGGGGATCACCTGCAACAAGAACATGATCCCGTACGATCCTCGCAAGCCGATGGATCCCTCGGGCATTCGTCTTGGATCCCCCGCGCTGACGACGCGCGGCATGAAAGAAGCCGAGATGAAGCAGGTTGCCGGCTGGATCCTCTCGGCCCTTTCGGCAGCGAATGACGAAGCGAAGCTTTCCATCATCCGTAATGAGATCCGCGAGTTCTGTCAGGACTTCCCAGTCCCCGGCATCGAATCACTCGCGACCGCGCGGGCGTAGTTGACGATTTCTGAACAGTGAAACGGGAGCCCGCGATGCGAGTAGTCGTTCAGCGGGTTTCTCACGCTTCGGTGACGATCGATGGTGAAGTCGTCGGGCAGATCGGCCGCGGTCTGCTCGTGCTCGTCGGCATCAACAAAACGGACGGCGAAGCAGAAATCACCTTTCTCGCCGACAAGCTTGTCAATCTTCGCATCTTTCCTGACGACGATGACAAGATGAATCGCTCGCTCATGGATATTGGGGGAGAACTACTCGTCGTTAGTCAGTTCACGCTGTATGGCGATTGCCGCAAAGGAAGACGGCCCAGCTTCATCGATGCGGCGGGACCGGATCATGCCATTCCGGTCTACGAGCGATTTGTCGCAAGAATACGCGAGTCAGGCCTGAATGTCGAAACCGGCCGCTTCGGCGCGAACATGCAAGTCGATCTTCAAAACGACGGACCGGTCACGCTCATCATCGATAGTCCCGATGGATAGGGACCATGGACCCACTTGAAAAGAAACACGCCACCGATCCATGACGGAAGGGTGGCGCGCTCTACTGATTTAAAATCGCTCGATCGATTACTTGGCGGCGGTTTTCTTCTTCGCCGGCGCGACCTTGCGAGGGGCAACTTTCTTTGTCACCTGGGGACGCGAGTTGCCGAACGAATGGCGGAAGATCTTGCCACGCTTGGTCCGCTTGTCTCCCTTGCCCATGACTTCTCCTTTTGCCTTTTCAGATTTCGTTGGTTCGGCAGCGACCGCAAAGGGCCGAAGCTTTCGTGCCCGGCGATCGGCATCATTTGCCATCACGTGTCGGCGGAATCGACATGGTCGATTCGTTTCCCTGAAAGACTCAGGTACGAATTTCGACCCGCTGGAACAAGGGGACGAATAGAGGGACGCTGACACTTCGCTGGTCTGATATCGATAATTATCAGGGATTTACGCCCAATTTGCCCCCCTCTTGGCGAAGAGTGGGGAAACCGCGTTAACAGCCCTCCCTTGTCTCAGGAAATCGCCTCGGGTACCCTTCCTTGCAGAATGTCCCGCTGCGGGACGTCATTCCTTGATCGCGGAAAGCTTTGAAACCAATTTATGCCACTTCGCGAAGATACGACCGAGGTTTACCGCTCCTTCGGGGCAACCTTCAAGAATTTCAACCCTTGGCAGCGGGCAAAGCTTTCCAAGTATCGGGGACTCGTCCGATCAATCCTCGCTCAAGAGGAAAAGTTCAAAAAGAAAACCGACAAAGAGCTTCAGGAACTCGCCGCGAAATATCGGCAAGAGGCACTCTCGGGGCGATCGGTTGACTCACTCCTGGTGGAAGCGTTCGCTCTCGTGCGCGAAACCGCCGCCCGTGTCCTTCACATGCGGCACTATCCTGTTCAACTTCTGGGTGGAATTGCTCTCCATCGAGGTCACTTCGTTGAAATGGCCACCGGTGAGGGAAAGACGCTGGTCTCTACCTGTCCCGCATTTCTGAACGCGCTGACCGATCGCGGGGTCCATATTGTCACGGTGAACGACTACCTCGCGAAGCGCGACTCAGAGGAGATGGGGCAAATCCATCGGTTCCTCGGACTCACGGTCGGAACGGTGACCAGCGAATCGAGCCCCCCCGAACGGCTGGCGGCGTATCGCTGCTCGATTACCTATGCCACGAACAAAGAGATCGGTTTCGATTTTCTGCGTGACGAACTCCGGCAGAAGCCTAACGCATGGTGCAAATTCGGCATGCGGCTGGCCGACCTGACAACGAACCAAGTTCTTCGAAAGGACTTCCACTTCGCTATCGTCGATGAAGTCGACAGCATTCTCATCGATGACGCGCGAACCCCACTCATCATTGCCGAAGCTCCTCCCGTGGAAGAGGAGGTCGCGCAAGAGTTTCTCATTGCCGACAAATTCGTCGCTTCACTCGTGGAGGGTGAGGATTACACCTACAACCGCGCGGAAAAGAAATTGGAATGGCAGCGAGCGGGCGAACAGAAGGTCACGATGACACTCGGTGGTCAGCGAAGCCTGACCGGCCACCGCATTGATTGGCATGAATCATGTCTCCGGGCGTTAAAGGCACACATCGTTTTCAAGCGCGATGTCGACTACGTCATCGAACAGGGTGAAGTGGTCATCGTCGACGAAAACACGGGGCGAAAGATGCCTGGTCGACAATGGGAAGAAGGCCTGCATCAAGCCGTCACTGCGAAGGAAGGGCTCGAGATCAAAGCCCAGAACGAAACGATGGCCCGCACCACGTATCAAATTCTTTTCAACCGGTACGAGAAGGTCGGCGGCATGACCGGTACGTGCATGACTGATGCTTCTGAGTTGGCGCAAGTCTACGGACGTGGCGCGCTCCGCGTTCCCACGAACCGCAAGTGCATCCGGAGAAATCATCCCGACGTGATCTACGCAACGGAGGATCAGAAATGGAACGGCGTCGTCGAGAAGATTCGCGACATCCTCTCGAAAGGACGTCCGGTTCTCGTCGGCACGCGATCGATCGATAAGAGCTTCGTCCTGAGTAAGAAACTCTCCGAAGCTGGGGTCCCTCACACGGTACTCAATGCTCACGAGGAAGAGCGTGAGGCAGACATCGTCAAGCACGCGGCTGAGGCGGGGCATGTCACGGTGGCAACGAACATGGCCGGACGTGGAACAGACATCAAGCTCACCGAGGAGGTCAAGAAGGCGGGCGGCCTCTTCGTCATCGGGACGGAGCGTCACGAAAGCCGTCGCGTCGACAATCAGTTGGCAGGTCGCGCCGGTCGCCAAGGAGATCCGGGGGACGCGCAGTTCTTCGTCTCGCTCGAGGATCCGCTCATCAAGCGGTATCGGCCCAAGGCGTCGGCTCGATTGGTACGTCGTTACGCGAAGCGAAACAAGCCGATCAACAGTCCTTCGATTCGTCGTTTCTTCAAACGGCTGCAGCTCAATATTGAAAGTCAGCACCGCAAGCTGCGCAATCAGCTCATTAAGTACGATCGCGAACGAGCCAAGTACGCCCGCGAACTCGGCACGGCTTAAAGGTGCTGCAGAAGTTTCAGAGCAATCGCGTCCGCGAAACGTTCATGCGAGTGATCGGCATACGACAGAAACAGTAGCGGTTCGAGTGCTTCAAGCTCGGCAAGGATGAATTCACCGGTCTGCTGATCCTCGAAACCGTCGATGCGGGCATAAAGCCAATCGAATGGTATCTGGTGAGCAATCTCATCGGCGGATCGGATCAACATGATGGGGGGTGTCGTCGCGTGCGTCTCTCCCCCATGCTCCTCTTGCACGCGAAATTCCCCTTGGGCCGGTCGTTTCAGAACAGCGTGAGAATACCGACCTCCCAAGTAAATGAGTGACCACTCACCCGCATCCAACACATCTTTCACGAATGGCTGGATCATGATTTCGTTGTGCGGAGAAATTTGATCGAGGATTCGTTGACCGTTCGTGACCTCGGTTAATGGAATGCGATGGGTACGATCTCCCGCCGCCGAAACGACCGGCTTGATGACAACCTCAGTCCACCGTCTCTCCTCCATCAATCGGCGAAGATCGATCCGTTCTTGGCTACTAACCCAGTGCGTCGGAACGATTCGCACTCCCTTAGCCGCCATGTCTCGCAAATACGTCTTGCGCGCGTTCCAGCGGCATAGAGGCGATGGATTCCAACAAGGAACTCGCAAGCGGTCCAACAGATCAAACCAGGCCATGAACTCGTCGAAGCGCAGGTAATAATCCCAGACCGAACGAATCAGAACAGCGTCATACTTTTGCCATTCGGTATCGGGATCGTCCCAACAAATGGGGGTTGCTTCGATACCTCGATCGCGAAGGAGCGGAACTAGAGGAGCATCGTCCGGGCAGAGCGCGGGCCAATCACGATGCGTCGCCATGGCCAAACGAAACATTCTTCAATTCCTCGTGTGAGAAAGACCGCTTCGTGACGGCAATTCCGATCCTTTGATAGAGAGACAATGAGAATGGAGCGAGTGATCAAAAGGTGAAGCCATGTTTTGTGTATGTGACGGCAGCCGACGACGGCGACACGGGGATGCAGTGAAGGCGAAGTGGTATGCCTGTTGGCGAAGTGTCCGATTTGCTCGTCGCTTCCGTGTTCTCCCAGCCCCGACCATCGATCTGAGTGCCCGCGACGTCGCGGACGCGTTCCTCTCTGCATAACCTCAAAAATCCGCCGGCAATCCCAGCGACACGACTTGCACCGTTCCCGTAAACCCATCGGCCCCTGGCACGTCGAAACCTTTCTTTCGGGCGACAAATGTTGCCGTCGCGGTGGCATGAATCGTCGGGCCGAGCGGCTTCCCCGTGTCCGCGTCGAGACCTGAGGGTAGATCGACCGCCAGAATCTTCCGGCCGGAATAATTCATGAGTTCGATAACCTGATCAAAGGGGGAGCGAATTGCCCCTTGAGTCCCCGTTCCGAGCATCGCATCGACCAGCCAGTCAGCGGTTTCGAAACGGGAACGGAGTTCGGCGAGTTGCGCAGGCGTCAGCTTCCCCTCTGCGTCTGTCTTCCAGCACCGCACCGGAATCTTGAGAGCCCCGAGTGGTTTGAAGGCAAGCCGAGCGTCCCCCTTGAGCAGATCAGGATCTCCGAGTAACTCAACGGTGGCCGAATATCCCGCCGCCGTGAGTTGTCGCGCCATGACGAAGCCATCGCCGGCGTTGTTTCCTTTCCCACAAACGATCGAGATGGGGCCGTCAACACCAAGGGAGAGGAGGAGATCGGTCGCTCCGCGTGCCGCATTTTCCATGAGCACGATGCCGGGAATCCCGATCTCGATCGCACGTGCGTCGAATTCTCGAACTTCGTCCCGTGAGAGGGAACGATTCTTCGTCATCTCGTGCTCGCTCGTCCGATCTGCTCGATCGCTTGACGCAAAAAAGGAGAGGCCATCACACCGACGATGAATCCTGCTACCAATCCGGCAATCAGAAGAAGCGTGGGGCTTGGTTGCCAACCGATGGCATGTGACTTCTGAGGCCACTCAAAGGGTAACGGATCCAGTGCACCGTTTACCGGTAGAGTGACAGGCTGCTCGGAATCACGAGGGGGATTTACAGCCACCTCTTTTCGATGATGTTTCTTTTTTCGATGCCGTTTGCGAGTCGGCGCGGTGATCACCCGAGCCGTCAGTGGAATTTCCCCTTCAGGGAGGGGGACTGAATCTCCTTCGTTTGGGGAAGTGACTGATTTCGGCAATCCGCTCGCCTGATATTTCGCCAACAAATGTTCCGCTTTGTTGGGGGGATAAATTTCGGCGAGTTCACGCCCGTAGGTGGTGATTTCAGGATCGGCCAAGGCCTCTCCCACGGAGGGAAATCGCCCGATCGGATGGTCCGGATTTTGTTCGAGCAGCCGGATACGGCAAACGTCCGCCACTTCGGAAAAGCCGGTCTGGTGAGCCTCGCGCACTGCCAAAAAGAGAAACCTCGCTTGCCGTGCCCGCTCTCCCATCCGCCCCGCGATCTCGGCCAATGACAAATAAAGCTCCACGGTTCCGACCGGCGACGATCGCTCTGGGTCGGTGGAACTCGTGATCATAACCTTGAACTCGCTTTGAATCAGATGGCCCATTGATCGCCGGAACATGAAAAACCGACAGGCACCTGCGGGGATTTGTGCAAAGAATCGTATCACACATCCCCTTTCAGGACCAAGCGTTCCTCTAAACAGGAATACGCAGAAGGGCGAATCGCGCGGACAAGAAGTATCAGATCCGCGACAATAGGAGGGAGACTCACGGCTGGCACATCCGGACTGATCGCCTGAAACCGGCGGCGGATGGAAGCGGAGTGGCCCCTGGTACGAACCAGGTTCCATGTTGCCGCGTAACAGAACGGTCTGTCGGCGGAGTCGGGGCGAGTTATCCACGGAATGGCCAATAACCCAGTGTCGATTGGAAATGAGAAATGCGGCAAGGGATGTCCGCTTCTCGTCATCGCCGGTCCCTGCGTGATCGAATCAGAGGATTTACTCAGGCGTGTCGCCGAAGTGACCGTACCGACGGCCCAGCGGCTTGGATTCGGATACGTCTTCAAGGCCTCTTTCGACAAAGCGAACAGAACGTCGGTTCATTCGTATCGAGGGCCTGGAATCGAAGAGGGAATGAGGGCTCTCGAGCGGATCAAACGGGAATTCGCGGTCCCGGTCACTACCGACATTCATGAGATCGGACACGCCAAAATTGCTGCCGAGGTCTGTGACATCCTTCAGATTCCCGCAT
>JAIEPU010000053.1 GCA_019748235.1 bacterium | reverse complement strand
AAAGCTCTCGCTAAAAGCCTACTCTTGAGAAATTCGATCGATCAATGCGATGTAAAAATGTGGGTAAGACTCAGGGGGACGACCCAGCCTACAAGAAGACAAGGTCGCTGAGTATTGTTCGATACATGAAACGTGAGACAGGTATGACGCTCTCCATCCCAATGAAACGAGGCCTCGTCTTGCTGCCGGTGATACTCCTGGCGGTATTTTTCGCTTTGGTTCTGCTTGACGCAGAAGTTCACCCATACGTCGTATTAGCACTTTTACTTTCGATTGCTGTCAGTCCGCTCGTTTCAATGACTGGTTTGATTTCGCTCCGGAAACAGGAATCTCTCGATATCCGCCGGATGTGGCTCGCGGTGTTCATCGTTGAAACGATCGTCGTCGCTCTATTCGCCTTTTTTGTCATTCAGTTCATGATTGGATTTGGAAAGGCCATGGCCGAGCTTCGATTCAAAATCCTTTTCGGTCCATTCCTTTGGATGTATCATCAGATGGGAGGGAACTAAGCATTGTAGACTCGGCCGTCCCGACCCCGTGTGTTCAAACGCAATCAAACGAAGAGCTCGGTCAAAACGCCCCGGCCTACGACACCTTTGGAGATTTGAGATTGGGAGGCAATAAAAATGAGATTCACACAGACAAGAAATCAATGTCTGCGGCGATTTTCTCTGGTGATCGCAATGTTGTGGGCCATGCAACTCTTCCGTCCCATTCCAATTGCATGCGAATTTTAGTAAGACCGACTACTAATTTTTAATGAAATTAAAAATAAAGCTGAGTCACTTCCTAGTGAGTAATTACGATGAATAAAGCCAAGCGTCTTCGATGGGCGGTTTTTTTCTACAACGTCACTATAGCACTAATCGTCCTGATAACGTCCTATTATATTGAAACGATCAATCTACCATTCACTCAGCTTCGTTTCGATTCTTTATGGATTCTACTTTGCAGCACGCTTATGGCAGCACTCGCTATCATTCTGCATTTTACTCCAGGTAATTTGTATACATCGCTTGCTACGGGAGCTACGACCACTTTACTCATATTCGCATTGGGCTATCATCAGCCTAAACGTGGCGATTTACTCGCAACCAATCCTAACATCGCAAGCCTTCGTCTTAATGAAGAATCGAAAGTATGGATATCTGACAAAGAATGGTGGGACAACTATATTGTCAAAGATGACGTACTTGGTTATCGAGGCCGACCGAACTTTAAGGCTCAACATTTCCATCCGGATTTCTCTGGCGCAGTGACTTACACCTTCGACTCGACAGGGTGGCGAAAACAGCCGATTCCTGAGAAACTAATAGATTCTCGACCAATAATATTTCTCGGGTGCTCGTTTACTTTCGGTTACGGGGTCGAAGACGACGAAACTTTTCTTGCGCTGCTAGCCAACCGATCTTGGAAGGACTATCGAGTGGTTAACTGTTCCATGGGAGGTTACGGAACGGCCAATCTCGATGTCGCCCTCGCAGAAGTTCTTGAGCAAAATCTAAAGCCCCTATGTGTCTTCTATGGATTCATCACTGATCACTTTCGCCGGAATTACCTTAGAAAATCACGTCGAGCAGGACTAAATCAGTTATTCCCATATTTCGATATGGAGGGAAATATTTTACGCTACAAAGGACTGAGTAGACCAGAAACAGCGACAATGGATGATAATGAAGAACTCGACAAAAAGGAAATACAAATTACTTATGCCCTCATTGCCGATATGGCATCCAAGTGTCAACAGCATGAAGTGCCGTTTATATTCGTGTACTTTGACTATCCGCCGATTGACTTTGTGGAATCCATCCGGTCTATCCCCGGTGTAAATGTCATTAATGCAGCAGAATACCATCGTGACCGAAACTTAAGTGAAGGTCATCCTAATAAAGAATGGCACATAGAAATCGCACATTTACTCGCATCAGATTCAAATATTAAAGATTGGACTCATAGTAAACAATTATACCATCCCGACGAATTTCCTTTACCAAAGCCTCACTGGGTTTTAGTGAAATCGCCACACTCGGAAGGAATGGCGACGCTAAAGCGTGAACTAGATCCGAATGATAGCGCAAAAGTTGGATCAATAATCGAAGCTGGCAAGCCGTCGGACCCAACTAGTGAGAGTCGGGCTTGGGCTTTGTCGCGGAAAGCGATATCACTTGCAGTACAAGGTTCGAGCAGACGATCAGAGAGTCGTTCATACACGTCTTTGCCAGTCAATGCCACCCTGGAAGATCATCAACTATGATCAAGAAGAGCACCTTGATAGAGATTGGAAATCAATATCTTCTACTATTGAATCGAATACCGATGAGCCCGGCCTGGAATTCCAGATTGACTTCGGTGGTTCGTCCATTCCATTTGAGGTGACCGACTTTAGTTTCCAGCCTGAGTAACCCCGACAACGAGTTGTCGGGGCCATCCGAAACGAAAGCAAATGCTTTCACTTCCCTTGGAAGTTCGGCTTTCGTTTCTCGAAGAAGGCGGTCATGGCTTCGGCGAGGTCGTCGGAGAGAAGGAACGATGCATTCCACGCCGCCACATAGTCGAGGCCGTCTTGCACACTCTTTCCTTCGCCATACTGAAGAACCTTTTTCACGCCGCGCACGACGAGCGGAGAGTTGGCGGCAATCTCAGCGGCCATGTCGCGGGCGGCGGTGTGTAAAGCATTCACGTCGGGATAGACTTCGTTGACGAGCCCAATCTCTTTGCAGCGGGCGGCCGTCACGTCCTTGCCGGTATAGGCCAGTTCCGCCACGTGACCGGCGGAGATGATGCGAGGCAATCGCTGAAGCGTCCCCAGGTCCGCCACGATCGCGATCTTCGTTTCACGCACGGAAAGCTTCATGTCTGCCGAGGCAAGGCGGATATCGCAACAGGTCGTCAGATCGACTCCGCCGCCGATGCACCAGCCATGAATGGCCGCAATGGTGGGGACACGGGACTCCGCGACACTGCCGATCGATCGCTGGAGCCGATCAACATCGGCCAGAATCTTCCGCCGCGTTTCAATCTGACTCCCTTCGGGGGATAGGGTCCCGGACATGTCGAAGAGGTCAAGGCCGACGGTGAACGCGGGCCCTTCGGCGGCAAGGATGATAACGCGAATCGTATCGTCCGCGTATACCTCGTGCATGACTTCTGGAAGCTGCTCGAAGAACGCCCGGCCCATCGCATTTCGCTTGGCGACGTTGCAGAGCCACACCGTGGCGATCCCATTTTCCTTTTCCCATCGGACGACACGATCGCCTGCGGCCATGATTTCCCTCGGCAGTCTGCAATTGGTACATTGTTGGGCATGGGGGGCACTGCCCAGATTTTGAATTGGTCCCGCTCCCCGAACGCATTATCAAAGCCAGACGGGCGTTCTGCCAGTTGTTCTCGGGAATCAGGGAAACAAATTGGCGAGGATCATGTCGACCGCCCCGGCTTCTAAATGAAACGCCTTCGAATGAGGGGAGATTCGATGTCTGCGGCAAAGGGTCAAACAGTACCGATGCGTGTTATCCCCCAACTTTGGATCTTTTGGTTCGGCCTCCTCTTTGGCGGCATGGTCATGGCTGGCTTCCAGCAATTCGATAAAGGCCCGTTTCTGAAGGCGACCCATCTCGCCTCGTCACTTGCCTTGGTACTTGCTGGCTTTTGTTTCGTGTCCGGGGCCGACGACCGGCGCGTCAAATGGCCATTGTTTCTGATTGCCGTCGGCATGTTTTGGGGTTTCCTAGGTGACTTGTCGAACGCGGGTGTCCTCTTCGGTTCGGATGAACTCTCGTTGATGGGAGGCATCATCACATTCGCGATCGGGCATGTGTTCTACATGAGCGCGTGCCTCATCCTCAAAAGTAGGTTCTCGCTGCACAACGCTGCCGCGTGGTGGGGTTCGATTTTAGTTTGGCAAATCATCTCCATCGTCGGTTGGGCAGTCGTCGTTCTTCCCAATACACCTCATACGTTCAATCACTGGGCCGCCCTCCCCTACTCCATGCTCCTTGGTGGCACGGCGGGAATGACGTGCGGCTTGGCCTTGCAAGACAAGCGATTCTTTTTACTTGGACTGGGAGGAGCCCTCTTCCTTGCGAGTGACCTCGTTCTCGCTCTGCAAATGTTTCGCCACGACCTCAATATCGGCGAAATCTTGGCGAAGACATTTCACTGGCAGGATGAAACGGGCAACCACTTCTTCAGACAGGTAAGCCGAAATGCTTGTTGGCTTCTGTACGGACCGGCACAGATGCTGATCGTTTATTCGTCGTACCAGATCATTGCCGCGTACCGAAGCCTCGGTTCGGAATCATTGTCTATGATGCCCGCGTCAAGATCCGCCGAGGAGCGAATCCCACGAGCCGAAGAACCGGTAGCTTAAGAACCGGAAAGGAGTGAAACATGACGACTGAAGAGGAACCTCCCCGTTTCGTGATTAACGACGAAGACGGAATGGACGAGACAGATGTCAATTTGCGGGGCTATCTTTCAAGCCTCCCTGCGGAAAAGTTGGCGACGTACGATCCCAATTTCACCGACGAGGAGTTGATGGCTTGGGAAGAAAACTTCCGGGATGACGGCCATCTGCTGCTTGTTTGCTGCACACGTGACGTCGATTTGGACGAGTACCGGGCCGCGATTGAGGAAATCCTGGCAAGTCGCGCTTAATGCGGGAAGGTCGGCCGGACGTTTCTGGTGATCGTCTTCATTTTGGAGGTATTCGCCAAAAACGCGGGTTCTTCGTTTCCCGAAGCTGCTGATTTCCTCGCTCCAAATCGGTGAAGACGCCCTTTCGGCAGTCGCTATAACAAGCACGGATCGAAATGAGATCTGAATGGACCATCCGCCGAGTGACGGTGTTCCATGATTCTGAGAAGTCGCTCGGCATGGTGATCGATTTCCGAGGCATCCGCGCAATGGATCGCCCATGATCATCCAAAACTAAACACCACTAAAAGGAAAGGACAAGCCCTCATGGTAGCATCGATCGGCCAGCCCGCCCCGGAGTTCACGGTCAAGGCGTACGACCGGACGCAGGATGGCAAGGATACTCAGTTTCGCGATGTTTCCTTGAGTGACTTCAAGGGGAAGTGGGTTTGCCTCTTCTTCTATCCGCTCGACTTCACCTTTGTTTGCCCGACAGAAATCGTCGCCTTCAACAAGGCTCTCGATGAATTCGACGATCGCAACTGTGTCGTCATGACCGCCAGCACCGACAGCGTCTATTCGCACAAGGGATGGTGCGATTCACACGACGACCTGAAGAAGCTTCGTTATCTCATGCTCGCGGACACCACGCACGAGCTCAGCCGTAAGTTTGGCGTGCTCAAGGACGACGCGGGGATCGCTTATCGCGGCGTGTTCATCATCGATCCGAACGGCGTCATTCGCTGGCTCGCCATTCACGATCTCGGCGTCGGTCGAAACGTCGATGAAGTCATTCGCGTTCTCGACGCGCTGCAGACGGATAAGCTCTGCCCCTGCAACTGGAAGAAGGGTGAAAAGACCATCAACTAATGGTCTTCGTCACCCTGTTTCTCCTGTGTGTGCGGAGCCTTGAACTCCAGCAATCTGTTAACATGAGTTAAAGGGCCGGGTCTAAGCATCCAGCCTCCACGAATGACACAGGGCGTGGTCAAATCGGCTGCGCCCTTTCCATTGTCCGATGAGCAATCCTTCGTTTGATGTTGAGGTTGGAATGATGGTTCCGCTGGCAGTCGTTGCCGAGTCCGAAGCAACGGAAAAGATCGAGCTCACGTACGGCCGAATCAAAGAACTGTTGGCCGTTGAATCGGTGCCGCAACCATTTCTTCTCTACGCACGAGTTCCTGCGTTCTTGCAGGACTTCTTCATGAATTCGAAACGGTTCATCTTCACGGATGGAAAGCTCACCGCCAAAACGAAAGCGCTGATTTCGCTGGCCGTGGCCGCCACGCAGCGATGCGAACCGTGGGCAGACTGGCTGACCAACCACTGTCATCGACTCGGCTGGAGTGAACAAGAGACGATCGATGCGCTTGCCGTGGCCGGTACGTGCACGATGTACAATACGTTCTTCAAGTTCCGCGATCTCGCCGGTCGCGACATCTTTCAAGGAATGTCGGTCGGTTTGCGGGCCCACACTTTCGCTGGAACGTCGCTTGACGATCAGACCGTTGAACTGATCAATGTCGTCATCAGCGACATTCAAAGCTGCCACGCCTGTGTTTCGGGTCACGTCGCCAAGCTGGATGCACTGGGGGTCGCCGACGAAGCGACGCTGGAAGCAATCCAGTGTGGCGCGACGATGATGGCTGGCATTGTCTTTCTCAACGCCGCCGGCCATTAAATGCCGTCGCCATCGTGGACCGATTACGACTTTTGCAACCCGGTCTTTCCGCTTTCAACCACGAAAGAGGCTTGCGTCTTGATCGGCGATCCCGGTTTCGAAACGAATTCGAGGACTTGATAGTCGGTCTTCCAACGTTCGGGAGTCACATCACACTTCACATACCCGCGTTGCTGTGCGTGGTACTTGACACACGGGTTTTGTGAAAGCATTTCGCCCAGATGCTCCGGGCTCGCCGTGCCATCTCCGCTGGAAGAAATCGACGTACCCACAAACTCCGCCGCCACGGTGCGCGGAGATGATCCGTCAAAGTCGACGTCCAGATTGTTGGCCCAATGGCTGTGAATATCACCCGTGATCACGATCGGGTTCGTGACTTTCCCTTCACCGAGGAACTTCAGCACCTGACGGCGATCGGCCTCGTACCCCGTCCATTTATCCATCGAGTACTTGGCTTCCGGATCATCCTTTCGCTTCATCCCCACTCGGGCCATCATCACTTGCTGAGCCAGGACGTTCCAATTCGCCTTTGATCGAAGTAGCTCGTCAAACATCCACTTCTTTTGCGTCGCTCCCAAGATCGTTCCCTTCGGATCAAAGACCGCTTCACACGGGACCTTCGTCCCATCCTCGCATGGCTGATCGGTGCGATACTGGCGAGTGTCCAAGACAAGGAAGTCCGCGAGCGGCCCAAAGGAAAGTTTGCGGTAAAGCAGCATATCATGCGCAGTCGGAAGCGCCGCTTTTCTGAGAGGCATGTGCTCGTAATACGCCTTGTACGCACTTGCCCGTTGCTTGAGAAATGTCGCGGGATCGACCTTCGGATACTCCGAAATGTCGTTCGCATAATTATTTTCAACTTCGTGATCGTCCCACGTCACGATCCAGGGAAATTTCTGGTGAGTCGCCTGTAGATTCAGATCTCCCTTGTAGAGGGCGTACCGATTGCGGTACTCATCGAGCGTCTGAATCTTCTTGCTGTTATGTTGGCGAACCCCCTTCTTCGAAGCTGCCCCCTCATAAATGTAGTCGCCGAGATGCGCGACTAAATCGAGGTCATCTTTCGCCATGTACTCGTAAGCGGTGTAATATCCCGACTCGTAATGCTGACAGGATGCGAACGCGAACTTTAGACTCTTCGGAGTTGAGCCGGCCGCGGGAAATGTTCTCGTTCGACCGACAGGACTCGTCTCGCTTCCTGCTTTGAACTGATAGAAGTACCAGCGATCCGGCTCGAGCCCCGATACTTCGACATGTACCGAATGCGCCCATTCCGGCGTCGCAACGGTCGAACCCTTCGCGACCACTTGGGACATCTTCTCATCCTTGGCGACCTGCCACGAGACGTCCACAGGATCATCCGGCATGCCGCCCCCTTCGAACGGCTTCGGAGCAAGCCTTGTCCAAAGGACAAAACCATCCGGACTCGGATCACCTGACGCGACTCCAAGAGTGAAGGGATAATCCGAGAAAGTGGAACTCTGGAGGACTGCTCCCGTCGCGCGCGATGACCAAAGAGCGGCTGCCGCGAGCGATGTCGTCCATGTCAGGAAACGACGTCGACTCGTCGCCAGTGAACCAATGGGAAAAGCAAACCCTTCTGGAATCGATGAATCACGCACTTATCGTTCCCCCTGCTCGAACCAAGTCCGGCGACTGCAACCGCCTCACGAATGGTTCGATTTTGGGGAGACAAGTGCGTGAAGTAAACGATCAATTCACGAACGTCTGCGGAAGATTTGACGTAGAACCGGAGATCTCAAGAGGAGACCGCGACCGACTGGGGGACTCCCTTATTATCCGACGAGGGATTCGGTGCCTCACTCGTCGTAAAGGCGGGTCCTTCGTCGGATCCCTTCAACGATTGATTTTCACCAACGACTTCAACCAGCACCTCCACGTGCATCTCTTGCTTCACCGCAGGTTCGAGCCAGCCGGTGATCGGAGTGGCATCGCGGAAATGACGACCGTGTGCGACGCGAACGTGATCCACCGTCGGCAAGCATCCATTCGTCGGATCAAATCCCTTCCATCCGACCTGAGGCAGATAAACCTCCACCCAGGCATGCGTTGCCTGACTTACTGGATCAACTTCCTTGTCGCTGCGCGGCAGAACATAGCCGCAGACATACCGTGAGGGGAGTTCAAGTAAACGCGTCAGGCAGATGAAGAAGTTCGCGAAGTCTTGACAAACACCCTGTCGATTCGTGTAGACGTCAAATGGTGTGGTATCAAGTGTCGTTGATCCAGGCTTGTATTCGAATTCTCGAAAAATCATCAGGTTGAGCGCGAAGAGCGTCTCCGCGACATCCCAGCTATTCTTCTGTGCCAGGTCGTGGGCGAAGTGGTAAAGCTGAGACAAATGCGCTTCCGGCAATTCCAGCGGTTCAAGATATGGTTCAAGCATCCGCCGCTCCCACGGCATCCACTTGATGGGAAACTGCATCCGGTAGTCGGGCGTGAACGCTTCGAAGGGATCGGTCGAACGAATCTCAACCAGCGAGTCCGCCTCAATCGTCAACTCTTGATGCGGATTTGAAATCTGACAGCGACAAGCGATGTTTCCAAACGCCTCTTCGAAGTGTCGCCGGGATGCATCGGGGGTAACAGTCAGCGTATGTGCGAGGAGCGTTTGGATTCGATCTTGAATCGGTCGTAGCCGTAAGAGATGTAGCGCGCTCGTCACCGGGTTCTCGTAGGTGCATCGAGTCAAATGTCGAACATGCAAGGTACGCGTCGGCTGTTCGAGCAATTTCTCTTCGATGGCTTGGTCCTCCGCAATCGCGGCAGGTGAGATGCTGAGCGTCATAGTTTTCGCGTCGGCGACTCCATGGTGTTAACAAATGAGAGAGGGAATCGCGTGCTACTTACGCAACACCGGTGCCGTTTCGCGGGAACTCGGAGTAACTGTGGAATCATAGGTGCAAAACGATTGTTTCGAGGCAGCAACTCAAGAAATCGTTAGCGATATGTGCGATCTCTGATCAGTCTGATCAGCGGAAGAGCAGAGGTTAGAAGTGGAGTCTGTATGTGACTTTACGGCAATCACGCTCGGAGTTGAGCGCCAAACCGCTTCTCCAGTTCAGCGACCACGCCTCCCACGATGTCGGACACTTGATCTGTTGTCAGGGTGACTTCAGGATCGCGGAAAATGAGGCGGAAGGCGATGCTCTGATGCCCGGCGGCGACTTGCGACCCCTGATAACGGTCCACGAGTTGAAGTGATTCGAGTCGCGCACCTGATTTCTCCCGGATCGTCGACTCGATCTCGGCATAGACCTTGTCCGTCGGAATCACGATGGCCAGGTCGCGAACGACGGCCGGCTGACGATAGAGAGGATGATACGCCGGCAGGACTGACGCGAGTTCGACAAGGGACTCTAGCTCGAGTTCAAATCCATAAAGCTTGTACGTCAGTCGTTCGATCTTCAAAGCATCGGAATCAACTTCACCGACATAGCCGATCTTCTTTCCGACTGCCATTATCTCGGCTGTCGCGCCGAGCACATAGGGAGCTTGGTCCGCTGCCTTGAATGACACTCCCTCGATCCCGAGGCGATCAAACAGATCCTCGAGCGTCCCCTTGACGGTGTAAAAGTCGATCTGAGCATTGGCGGCTCGCCAATTCGACTGGTCGAGTTGGCCGCCGGCCATGCCTGCAACTCGCCAAGCGCCGGAAGGAGTCTCGCTAGAGGGCGTTTTGATGAACGCGCGATCCACTTCAAAGAATTGAACCCCCGCGGCTCCACGTCGAACGTTGTTTTGAACGGTCGCTGCCAGTCCCGGCAAAAGCGTACGGCGAAGCACCGACATCTCGCGCGTGGCGAAATTGACAACGGTCACTTCGTCGTGTGGTTCGCCGAGCCATTCTGTTTGATTGGGACCTTCGAGCGGAGGGGTACGACTTTCGAAATACCCTGCCGACACGAGATGGTTCGAAACGTTCTGCTTCAATTGATCGAGCGGAGACCGGACACCGCGCGAGGGAGCTGCCGGCTTAGGAGTGCCCGGGATTTTGTCGTACCCGACCAGTCGAGCGACATCTTCGATCAACACGACGGGGTCATTGACGTCGACTCGCCACGTTGGAACGAGCGCCGCCAGTTCGGTCTTACTCGTCGCTTCGCATTTCATGGCCAAACGTGAGAGACAGTCGCTGATCGTCGGCAGGTCGACCGGCATCCCCAAATACGAGGCCGTCTTCTCCTCGCTCAACTTGAAGACCTTCGGCGTTCGGGGTGAAGGATAAACGTCGGAAATCGCGTCGGTGGCGGTACCACCTGCCAATTCCACGACGAGCTGCATCGCCCGTGCGAGGGCCCCCTCAAGCATCAGATTCGGATCGGTACCTCGCTCGAAGCGGTACGAAGAATCCGTTCCACGGCGATCGATGCCGAGATCGACCTCCTTCACGGTCTTGCGAATGTTGACGGGGTCAAAGTGCGCGACTTCGATGAATACATTCTTGGTGGTGGCCGTCGTCTGCGTCGCCTTTCCCCCCGTGATGCCAGCGAGCGCAACTGGTTTCTTTCCATCCGCGATGACCAGCGGCGGCTGAGCAAAACGAATTTCCTTGTCTTGCCCCTCGGCCGAGAGAGATTTGCCGCTCAAAAGCTCGAAGGATTCTCCCTTCGTCATTCGCCGAACGACGATTCTCCCTTCCGCCAGCGTGTCGAAATCGAACGCATGCAAGGGCTGACCGTACTCGTAAAGAACATAGTTGGTAATATCGACGACGTTGTTGATCGGACGCATACCCGCGAGCAAAAGTCGTGACTTGAACCATGCGGGGGAGGACTCGACCTTTACGCCCCGAACCAGTCCTCCCATATATCGTGAACAAAGTGAAGGATCTTTGATCTCGACCGGCACGACCGGCGTTCCGGTCGTCGGCACGATCGTTTTCGGATAGCGGAGCTTTAGTCGAAGCGCCGCCGCGACTTCGCGCGCAATGCCGACGAGACCGAGAAAATCGGGACGATTCGCCAGCACATTCAGTTCAAGCAGAAATTCGCTCACCTCAAAGGCGTCGGCCAATGACTTTCCAAGGAGTGATTCGTCCGTCGTGTATTGAAGGCCGGAACCCTTCGCGAGAAGGCCGAGCTCACCGTCAAGACAGATCATTCCCTCGGACTTCTGGCCATGCACTGTTTCCGACCTGATCGTCCCGCCGGTCGGAAGTGTGGTGCCCGCCGGAGCAACTGGAACGCCCCAGCCTTCCTTCACTTCATGAACCGAAGCGCACACGACGGGAATCATCTTTCCCTTGGCAATTTCGATCTGGCAGAGGTGATAACCGTCGTGTCCGGGAATGGACCCCTTCTTTCGGATAAAGCCGATTCGGACGGGGGAAAGATCGGCTCTCAACTCACAGAGCCGTTCGAGTTCGAGCCCGATGCGCGGCAGAACGTCAACCAGTTCTTCGTGAGTACACGCCGGCTCCAGATACTCGCGGAGCCAGGCCGTGTTGACGATCATCGCCATGAAAAGGACTCTCTTATCAAACGAATGCTTTTGTCTTTGAACACATGCGAAAGAAGCTTCTTCCCGTTAGAACTGGGATAAGAATGCCTGCTCGTTCGCATAGAGAAGTCGAATGTCATCAATGCCGAACCGCGCCATCGTCAGGCGGTCGATGCCGATACCAAAGGCAAATCCTTGATAGACATCAGGATCGATGCCCCCGTTCCGAAGAACTTCGGGGCGCATCATGCCTGAACCGAGAAGCTCCATCCACCGGCCGCGATAGAACACGTCCACTTCCGCGCTCGGCGTGGTGAAAGGGAAATAACTGGGGCGAAACTGCAGCTTGATGTCTTTGCCGAGAATTGCCTGCAGCATGCTCTCGAGCGTCCATTTCAAATCCGAAAAGCTGATCGACTTGTCGACGGCAATGACGTCGAGCTGATGAAAGATCGGAAAGTGGGTCGCGTCGATCTCGTCACGACGATAACAACGGCCTGCTGTCATCGCGCGGATCGGTGGCTCCTTTAGCATCTTGAGAGCGCGCGTCTGAAACGCGGAAGTATGTGTCCGCAGCACGTGCCCGGTCTTCGTGTAGAACGAATCGTGCATGTCTCGCGAAGGATGCCAACTCGGCGTGTTGAGTGAATCGAAGTTGTAGCTTTCCGTTTCAACCTCGGGATAGTCGTCATAACGGAAGCCAAGACCAATGAGGACGCTCTTCAGTTCCTCCATCGTCTGCATCAAAGGATGCCGCCGTCCGACGCCGTGACGAATACCGGGCATGGTGACGTCGATCGACTTCTTCGCCTTGCGACCGGTCGGCTGAAGGGAACCTTTCTTCGCGTCGATCGCTTCCTCGACCCCCTTCTTCGCGGCATTCACCGCCTGGCCGGCAGCGGGACGCTGCTCCGCGGGGACTTTTCCAAGACCCCGCAGCAAAAGGGAAATCTCCCCAGCTTTACCGAGAAATCGAATACGGAGTTGCTCGAGTTCGTCCGCGGTGACCGCGCCATTGATCAATTCAATCGCGATCCGCGCCTTCTCCGCGACGTCAGCACCAAACGACGAAGTCGCCCCGCTTGACGCTATGTCGGACCCCGCATTCTGACTATCGTCCCTACTCATTTCATCCTCAAACGAAACGACAAAGATTCGATGACCATCGCGGCCGTCAGGTTCACTAGATAACGCGAATACCCATCCTCAGATGCCGACCGAGGATGAACAGTGTTCGACATCACTGAGCGAAGAACAGATGTTTGATGTCCAAGTAGAGGACAAACACCATCAGACCGATGATCAGCGAAAATCCAAGGACATTTGCCGCGAGCAAGATGCGCTCGCTCGGCTTTCGCCGCGTGATCAATTCGTACAGCAGAAACACCATATGCCCGCCGTCGAGAATGGGAATCGGCAGGAAGTTGACGACCGCCAGATTGATGTTGATCATGCCGATTAATCGAACAAGTGTCGTGAAATCCGTCGACACGACGTACGCGGTGTAACCGAGTCCGAGCGGTCCGCTCAAGAGTTCCGGCGATACCGAACGACGAACGAGGCCGTGCAGCGTCTCATAGACGCGCTGCATGGTGGAGACGGTGTAGTCCCATCCCATTTGCAGTGCCTCGCCGATGTTGGACGCCTTTTGGACGCCCCGTTCGGAATCGAAATTGACGCCGCGGATGTGGAAAGGCCAATCGGGCACTTCCACAGGGACCAATTCGACCACGACCTTCTCTTGCTTGTTCCCTTCCGCGGGACGAGTGATTGAGAGTTTGATCTTCCGAATCTCGGTCGACTGAAGTGCCCAAAACGCTCCGGGCCATCCGCTGTCGTTCGATTCGCTTTCTTTGGGCTCAGTATTGAAGTTGACGCTGTCGAACTCCTTGGTGGGCTTCGCCTCGGCATCTTTCGCATCAGCGGATTTGCCGCCAAACCACTTCTTCCACAGCGACTCATCGGGAGGCGTCGGTGCCGGCAGCGCGAAGAATTCGACACTCGTGACGACATCTTGCGGCTTGATTGCACCCGATTTATCAGCGGGACTGCCAGGCTCCACCGAGTGAATCACCGTGCCGACTTCGTAAGCGAGGCCAAGCGACGGAATGCTCATCGGCGTCGCGACCAGGAGCGCCCCATGCGGGAAGTCCTGCCACGTGGGAATCAAGTCAGGAACGACCGTCACCTTGACTTCGTCGGCCGTTCGCCCCTTCTTGCGTACGGTCAACTCGACCTTTTGACCTGCCTTATCGGTGACGAGATCGGGGAGACGCATCGGATCGAAATCGGTCTGACCGTCGATTCCGACAATCACATCCCCCTTCTCGATCGGTCTAGGCTTTCCATCGCTATCGACCGCTTTATCGGCCGGCGAATCCTTCCGAATACCAAGCACGCTTCCCATCGTCATTCGCAGGCCGACCGTCCGGATGAAAGTAGGAGCAACCTTAACGTCAGCAGTCGAACGGTTCCCATCCTTGTCCGCCTCTCGTTTCACTTGAATCGTGACAGGATCGCGGCGATGTTCGAATAGAAGCTTGTCATACTCCTGATAGGTGGCAACCGGCTTGCCGTCGACTGACACGACCGTGTCACCGATCTGGAAGGCCGGGTCCTTCGCTGCTGCCGCGACGGAATCGCGAGCCGCCGGAAAGGCCCATTTCAGGTCGATAATGTTCAGCGACTCAGACGGACTCACACCGATCTGCGGATGCGTCGTCTTCACGGGAACGATATTGAGATCGAACGTCTCCTTGCCCCGCTGCACTTTCAGATCAACCGCTTGCACGCCGGGAAGGGTCGCTTGCACGCGACTCTGCAACGTTTCGTAACTCGGATTTTTATGCCCGTTGACCTCGATGATGCGATCACCTGGATCGAGCCCTGCTTGCCAAGCGGGCTTCGCGGGAACCGTGGCACCGACGATCGCAGGAAGGAATGGAACGCCGACGCTGTAGGCGAAGGCGAAGCAGATGATGCCGAAGATGATGTTCATCACTACGCCGGCCGAGATGATCAACATCCGCTGAAAGACGGACTTGTTCTGGTAGGAGCGCGGATCGTCCGATTTCTCATCGACCGTTGGGGTGTCGCTTTGTCCAAGCATCTTCACGTAGCCACCCAGCGGCACCGCGGAGATGGCATACTCGGTGTCACCCCGCTTTAGGCTGAGCAAGACCGGACCAAAGCCGATCGAGAAGCGCTCGACGAGCACTCCGCACCAACGAGCTGCCATGAAGTGTCCCAGCTCGTGAACGAAGATCACCAGGCCGAGAAAGAAGATTATTTCGATGAGACGGACCGGGTCCAACAGATTGCCTCCTGCCTTGCCCAACGATCGACCGCGACCAGGTCGTCGAGGCTCGGACGAGAATCGTACGGGTGATGGCGTAACAGGTCATCACAGATGCGAACGATATCCTGGAAGGCGATCTCTCCCTCCAGAAACCGGGCGACTGCCGCCTCATTGGCTGCATTCAACGCCGCCCCGCTCGTCCCCCCCAATCGAACCACTTCAAAACCGAGCTTCAAGGCGGGGAATCGCTCGAAATCGGGAAGCTCAAAATCCCAGGAGCCCAGCGTCGCCAAATCGAGCTTCCGACTTGGGCTGAACAAACGCTCCGGGTATGTCAGCGAGTATTGTATGGGAAGACGCATGTCAGGCGGAGAAACCTGAGCGATCACCGAGCCGTCCACATACTCCACCATCGAATGTACGATCGACTGCGGATGAATGACGACATCGATTTGATCGGCCGACAGCCCGAAGAGCCACTTCGCCTCGATAATCTCAAGGGCCTTATTCATCATCGTGGCCGAATCGATCGATATCTTCCGACCCATGTTCCAGGTCGGATGGGCCAGCGCCTCGGCAATCGTAATGGAATCAAAAGTCTCCACCGGCCTCTTGCGGAACGGCCCCCCACTCGCCGTCAGGATGATGCGAGCGACCTCGTTTGACCGGCCGTTCTGCATGCACTGAAGAATCGCCGAATGCTCGCTGTCGATAGGAAGGAGTTGACAACCATTTCTTTTGGCTAATTCCGTAACGAGCGGACCACCAACAACCAGCGTTTCCTTATTCGCGAGCGCAACGTCCTTTCCTGCCTCGAGTGCGCAGAGCGTGCCGCGAAGTCCCGCCGCACCGACCATCGCTGCCACGACGACATCGACCTCCGGATCGGTCACCATCCGTTCGACGCCGGTCTCGCCCCAAAGGAGTTCCGTCCCTTTGAAGAGGGACAAGGCATCAACTTCAGAGGAAAGATCTGGATCCGTGACGGTGACAAATCGTGGGTGAAATTCCGCGGCTTGTTCGAAGAGAGGCTTCCAGTTGCAGTGCGCGCTCAGGCCGACTACGCGCAGGCGATCGGGAAGACCACGACAGACATCAAGCGTCTGGGTCCCGATCGAGCCGGTCGATCCTAAGAGAACAATATTCTTCATGACCACCGGCAATCTTTCGCCAATTCCATGAGTCACTGATAAAAGAACGCACTTACCCGCCGCGCACGTCGTTTGACTGACTCACGCATTCTATCGGCTGGGCCGCAAACGCCACAACACCAACGTGGAGAAGCCATTTCTTCACTTTTTGAGTGTTTTAGAGTTTAGGTGGGAGGGGATCTTGCTCTCGTTCCCCCGATTGCTCGAATTATCCACGCAGTTCTGACTCTGGACCGTTTACAGGATCAGTCGGAGAGGATCGATTACGTCATCCCTTTTCCGCCGTATGATGGAACAGAGATAAGAGCGGGCATTGCGCATCGGTAAACGTCGGGATCAGTTCGCACGGAGAACATGAGATGAAGGCGGCATACGTCAATGAACCAGGACCGGCATCTTCGATCATCTATGGCGACCTGGAGAAGCCAACCCCAAAATCGGGCGAGGTTCTCGTCCGAATCAAAGTCGCCGCCATCAATCCGATCGATACCTATGTCCGCTCGGGCGCGGTAAAGATGCCGATTCCTCTTCCTTATATCATCGGCACCGACTTTGCCGGCGTGGTTGAATCGGTAGGTCCCGACGTCTTTCGATTTCATCCAGGAGACCGCGTTTGGGGGAGCAATCAAGGTCTTCTGGGTCGTCAGGGTGTTGCCGCCGAGTACGCGGCGGTGGACGCACATTATCTCTATCCGACCCACCCTGTCGTCTCGGATGAGACGGCCGCCGCTCTCGCTCTCGTTGGCATCACCGCCCATCTCGGCCTCTTTCGCGATGCCGATCTGGCAAAGGGAGAAACTCTCTTCGTCAACGGCGGAACCGGAGGAGTCGGCAGCACGGTCGTGCAGATGGCAAAGGCCGCCGGAGCGCGCGTCATCACCACGGTCAGCACTGAAGAGAAAGCAGAAGTCGCGAAAAAGCTCGGTGCCGACGTGGTGATCAATTACAAGAAAGACAACATTGCCGAGGCAGTGAAACAAGCCGCGCCAAACGGCGTCGACGTTTGGTGGGAAACGATACGTGACCCCAATCTCGAACTTTCAATTCCACTCCTCGCGAAACGTGGTCGGCTCGTGCTGATGGCCGGTCGTGATGCAAAGCCAGTCCTGCCGCTCGGCGCGTTCTATACCAAGGACTGCAAGATCGTCGGCTTTGCGATGTTCAACGCAACGCCGGATGAGCAGCATCGGTGTGCGGAAGACATCAGCCGGTGGGCCGCGGAAGGAAAGCTTCACGCCAATATCAGCCGTGTCATGCCATTGTCAGAGGCGGCTGCGGCTCATCAACTGCAAGAGGACAATACCCTGCACAAACAGGGAACGCTGGCCGGCAAGATTCTGCTCAAGCCGTGATCACGCATAGGCAGAATGGGTGGCAGGCTCGTACCGCCAGCTTGCCGCCTCTTCACCATCGAGACGCAACGTCAAACACTTGGCCGAGCCCCCAGACTTCAGGAATTCGGAAAGGTCTGTCGAGAATACGTCGTAGCCGTGATCTCGAAGTGTATCGGCCAGTCGTTCACACCCCGCATTGATCACCACCACCTTGCCGACGACAACGGCATTGCACCCAAATCGACGCGCGTCTTTCTCGTCTACCTCGATCAAATGCTCGACGTATTCCTTCATCGCGCGCTGCGCGTACGGATCGAACGCCGGACGGTAATAGATCGCTTCCCCAGGAGCGAGGGGGCAAAAGCAGGTGTCGAGGTGGTAAAAGTACGGGTCAACGAGTTCCACGCTCAGGACGCGAGAGCCAAACATTTCGCCGATGAAGCGATGCAGGCAAATATCGCTTCGATTCAAATAACCGGCAACAAGCGTCTCACCGCAGTAGAGCGCATCTCCCGCTCCTTCAAACGCCGGATCGGTCGACTTCGATCGAACGTAGATATCCGCAATCTCAAATCCATGATCGATAAACCAACGCTCGAAGAAAGGCGTTTCCCCTTGTCGCTCAGGGTGGCGAAAATGCGACGGGATAAATCGGGATTGATGGACCAGACCCGCATTCGCCGTGAAAACCATGTCAGGCAATCCGGGCCGAGGCTCCAGCAACTCGACGTTCACTCCAAGCTCACGCAAAATCGCGACCAGCGATTCCCATTGCCGGATCGCACGCTCCCGGTCACTTCCGCAATCCTTTCGCATCCACGGATTGATCTCGTATTCAATGCCGAAATGTTCGGGCCGGCACATCAAAATTCGAGGTGTTGGATTCATGACTCGCTCTCTTCCAGCGATCTCTCTAGCAGTAAAGTTCGTGAACGAGTGCCCGCAGGAAGGGCTCGACATCCGTAACGATGCCGACCGATTGACTCGTTCCTCGGTCCGCGAGTTTGGTCACGGTGGCTGGATTGATGTCGACACACGCGCAACGGACCGATGCGGGTAAAATGTTTCCTGTCGCCACAGAATGAAGCATCGTCGCGACCATCAAACAAAAGCCGACTCCCTCGCGAAGATCTCGCATTCGTTCCACGGCCGCCACGCAATCGGTGATCACGTCGGGCAATGGCCCGTCATCCCGTATGCTTCCCGCAAGCACAGTGTCTACGTGATGGCGAATACACTCATACATGATGCCGCTCTTCAGCACCCCCGCGTCGACCGCCTGTCGAATTCCTCCAAGTCGTCTGATCCGATTGATGGCGCGAAGATGGTGCTCGTGCCCCTCATCCATCGGCACCCCCTTCTCCAAATGCACGCCGAGGCTCGTCCCCATCAACGCCTGTTCAATGTCGTGCGTCGCGAGAGCGTTGCCGGCAAAGAGGACCTGAATGTATCCCCCTCGAATCATCCGGCAGACATGTTCCGCAGCTCCGGTGTGAATGATCGCCGGCCCCCCCACCAGAAGAATTCTCTTCCCCTCGTGGCGTGTCTCTCGCATCGCCTCGGCAATGTCCCGGACCGTAATCCCTTTCGGCTTTTCGCTGCTCACCGAGCTATTCATGAATTTAAACGAAGCTGGATCATCGACTTTTCGCTCGAGCGGATGCACCCGCACGCCGAGTCGGCCAGTCACGACTTCGTCACCAGTCTTTATTCGGTGCATCGGTCGGCAATAGGCCTGCATTCCCTGTCGATCGATCACTATGCCGCAATCCATCTCCAGTTCGCGGACCTCGATCCATTCACCGGCAACGCGAACTTCCGTGGTAAGGTTTGTCGTGCTGTAGAAGTTATCGGGGAAGCAGCCGTCGATATCCGCTGTTGCCGTTTCACAGTCGGACTGAAGGAGCGGAATCGCTCCGTGCGGCGTGAGCTTTTGAAGCAGCCGTTCCAGCGTCTCGGCGTTCGGCGCTTCGATTTCAATCTCGGCCCAGCTTGGGTCAGCCGGCCGCTCACCAATCTGAATGGAGGCGATCCGAAATTTGGCTTCTTCGCGGAGAATGAGATCGAGCACCTTGGGCAGGATCAACGAATCGATGATGTGCCCTTCGAGGCGGACTGTCTCTTTGAACTTTGACTCTTTTTTGGCCTGAATCATGGCTGAACCTCCGAGCGGAGGGGAGACGCGGGAGCTCTTCCCATTCTCCTCTTCTCCACGCGAAAGGTCAAAGCCAACCGACGTCCGAATTTGCCGTAAATTGATAACACGCAATCACTTCGACCCAGAAAGACGCCAAATCGAGACGTTATAATCGGAACGAGGACTCGGGAATTCGTCCTCTGAAATGAAATTCGACTTCAGTCCCAATGTTCGCGAGCCGATACCCGATGGTGCAGGGTTGCCGAAGCATGGATGCTCGAGCCCTGAATCCTGGCGAGTGGGCATTTCCCTTGCCAGGTGGATCGATTCATGCCGGAAGTGTCGCCGGTCGGCAGGTGTAAAATGGCCAAATCGGATTTTCGCGTCGTCGGTGGCGAATCAGAAGAGCTACCTCCCACCCCCGCCACGATTGCGTTGAAGCTGAAAGACGTCTTTCCCTTGCTCGCCCGAGCCCAGCGCCATCACTATGCTTGGCTTGAAGACATGGCCGACGACCAGATCATCGTGACCGCCGACCTAGCCGACATCCTCTCGCACTTCAAACAACTGCTCGATGAGAAGACGGCATAAGAGGCGCCAACCTCCGTCATTTCCAGACGAAGTCAAATTCAGTCACCAATCGCCGCCGATCACATGATCGATGCGCCGTTTCCTATCCACGCTTGCTCGCTTCTATGCGAATATCATTCAGAATTGTGTCCCGATACTGAGTAACAATCGCGACTCCACGGAATCGAAGATGAGCGAGATTCATTACTCACTGGCGAGTTGAAAGTACACCGAGTAGATTCAAAACGAAGGCACCTGCAAGTCGGAATCAAGATCTTATGGGACTTCCTGCAGTCATTATCCCGGATGAAGACACGCTTTCCAAAATCTCAACTGCTCTCAATCTTCCCAATTCGCATCTGCGCGATCTTCCCATTTCATCGGAAGACAGCGAACTCGGAATGCTTGCGGCGTATGAATGCAAGAGCGACGCGGGCGACTCCATCGTCATCACCGTTCAACGAACCAATACCAATTTGATCATCGCGGTTCTTCGGCCAACGTCCGGACCGATTCTCCGGCGAGACAGATTCTCCAAACTCATTGAGAATAGCTTGATCGCACATGGCGCAATCAGCCCTCGCCTGAAACAATCCGGCAGATGAGAAATCAAACGGAGCCGCATGAGAGATCATCCCCCCTGATGAAAGGTCTTCAACCAGGTATCGTAGAACTCCTGCTGCTCTTCCACAGTTGCAAGAATCATGTCGTCACTTGAATCGAAAATTGGGACGAGGTCAGCCAACTTAGCGGGTGAGCCCAATCGAAGCAAATACACCTTCATTCCCGGCCCCATATTGACTGCCATTGACGATGCGTACGCGTTCCGACAAGAGCCAAAGCATTTCGGTCGATACCCAAGAGGTTCAAGTTGCCTTCGAATATCCCTTAACGCCTCGAAGAAATCTGATTCAACGGAGGTGAAGAGATGACTTTTGAACGAAAGTTCAAGCTTCACTTTCTCGGGATCATTTGGCAATTCCTCCCATAGCACGAATCTTCCAATTTCATGACTTCCGTCGGCCGCCACCAATGCGATCGGTATTTCCATTAGCGTCACCGTTCCTCGTATTTGGGGTTTCGGATGAATGCTCCGTTTAGTTTTCCATTCTTCATCGGAAAAGCTCCGATGATACTCGATGCGGGTATATTTCCCGGGATGGATATTTCAAATTGCTCTGGGAATGGCGATTCTGGACCTAGAACTGCATTTACATCAATCCCATTGTCTGCACGTATTACATAAAGCCAACCATTTCTCCCTGCAAATCCTTTGGCAATAGCAGGTCGAATAGATGTCGCTATGAAATAGCTGTCGGGCAGATTTCTCGATAAGTGTGCTTTCAGATCAGCATTAGTTCCTTTAGCAATTAGTCCATTATCAAAGATAACCAGTGCTGATTTCGATGCTCGCTCACCGCGAAACACCGTCCGAGTTCTTTTTACTGGCGGGTCAAAGGGTGCGGAACTGATTTCGTGACGTAGGACGATTAATTCGCCCGTTTCGGAAGGGTAAAACCCAATGATTCGTTTTGAAGACGTTACCCATGCAGCTCCAGCGGCGTTGAGCAGCTCAAAAACTATTCCTTGTGGTCCCAGCCAATCATTTCCGAATTCATGCCAACGCCGTGAGCTAATCTCCTCGGGTGTGGCACCGAGTTCCTCCATCAGGGCATAATTCTGCTCTTTGAGCTGGTCTTGGTAATCCTTGTATTCAGGCGTTCCCGGCGCCGGAGATATGGTTGATGGCTTTCGTTCGACAATCTTGTTTTCTTCAAACCATTCCTTGAAGCCTTCGTCGCGTCGGATGATGTGAATCAAAAATGTAAGCTTCTGGTATTTGCTGAGATCGGGACCGTAAAGGAATGCGAAGTATGTCCCCGACGAATCGGTTCGCTCTTCAAGATCGAAATTTGTTCGCGTCCACTCAAAAGCGCCAGACCACTTCGGCCGTGAAATGAGTCGAATATCCTTCGCTTTGGCGAACTCGTAAGCGTTCGGATCAACCCGTTTCAGTCGTTCGAAAATCAATGCATCTTCAGCAGCAGTGGCGGCATCATTTTCCTCATCCGAATTGTCCGCGGGTTCCGATGGCACAGTTTCTGTATCGAGCGATGGAGCCACCGGAACGGCGGCATCGCTCTCCTTGATCTTGGCTTGGCTCTTGATCCCTATTTCTCGGAGTTGGCCGACCACCCAATCGGCAGTGGCGCG
>JAIEPU010000117.1 GCA_019748235.1 bacterium | reverse complement strand
CACATCACGCTGTTATCGGACATGGTCGTCAGGACTTCGCCTTCATCGATCAGGCTTCCCTGCTGCTCATGCAGACGGTCGACAATGCCGTCAAATGGCGCTCTCACGTTGGCGAAGTTCAGTTCCGCCTCCGCCAACTGCACCTGGGCTTTTGCCTTGTCCAGCTTGGCCTTTGAAAGAGCCAATGCCTGATCGGAGACGACGTTCTTTCCCAGCAGTTTGAGGTTATTGTCGTACTCGATCTGCGCGAGATCCGCTTCGGCTCGCTCGGTATTCAACTTGGCTTGGTAGAGAATGGGGAGAATTTTGAACAGCAAATCCCCCTTCTTCACCGATTGGCCTTCCTTGACGGGAATCTCCTCAAGATATCCTTTCTCTAAGGCGCAAATTTCGATGTGCCGCTGGGAATGAATCTGGCAAACGTACTCTTCCGTGATCGTCACATCCTCGACCTTTGGAGAGGTCACTAGAACCTTGTGCTCTTCATGATGAGCATGCTCCTCATGATGCTCGCATGCCGGGAGGAAAATGAGAACCAACGGAAGGAGAAGGGCTTGGATCAGTCGAACTCTCATAAGATTCTCGGTTCGCTCACTTGGTATTAACGGACGACGGTCAGTTCGAGCCTCTTCACACAATTCGTTCTGTTCCGCATCATGGCAACTCGAAGCGTGGTTGATCGTATGACCATTCGAATGAAGTCTGTTCGCGCTGTTGAGCAGGACGCACTCATCAACCACGAATTCCTCCTCTAAAAGGACTGGTTTGTTAAACATGTAAGCATCAACAGCGGCGGACAATTTCGAATCGATCTTCAAACAATGTGAAAAACGAATGATTCGCTCGACCAACGAGAGATTTCGGATTGGAAAGCGCAGCCAAGCTGGTCGTTGTCGATCGGCTTCATTCACACTCTCCATGAGGAACTGTCGGGCGGTCGTTAGAGGAATCGAACCAGAAGTTGAACGAGTGGGCTGACACGTGATTCGAACTTCGTCATTAGCTTGTTGCGACGTCATTGTCGTATCCTGGATTTACGAGCGGAGCAACTCGCTCCAAAGAATCTGTTAAAAATGTAATTCGACGATTCCTTAGTTCGACGGAACGACCAAAGATGTCGGGTTTGTGATGTGTACGCACGGCGCATACCAACGTACTTCACAAGTAATTGTCACACTCACTTTGGCTTGGAAAATCAGATGATCGATTGGATCAGAAGCTAGCCGCAACGAGTGAAATGACTCGGAAGCGCGCAGCGATGTCGCGCCATTAAACAATCGTCCGGAGGGACTCACTCGTTGTTAACGATCGCGTAATCTCTGCCTGAGGAATTGAAGTTCGAGAGAATCGGCCGAAGTGTTTTTTCGGAGCGATAAGTGTTTCGCCGCTCCCCATGGACAAAGAAGTCTTTCCATGGCATTTCGCATTCGTCGCCCGTCGAGGCGAGAGATAATCGCATCGAGGATGCTAAATAGAATTCGCTTGACGAGAGTATTCGCGAGTCCCTAACCATCATCTGGATTTCAACGAATCGGAAGGAATCACCACGTCACCCCATGAGACTTAGAGCACCTAAAATAGAAACGTACCAGGACTTTTGATCCTGGTACGTTCACCGTTCGCTTTCGTGCTGTATCGCAGGCAGCACTACTTGTTCAGCGTATCCGCTTTCTGTCCCGTCTGATTGAGGTACTGGCTCAGGTTACTCGAGCCAGTCGGTCGTCCGGTGACTCGAATGGGGCGAGTCTCAAGCGGGTTTGTCAGCGGAGGGCAATCGGTCGGTGTTTTTCCGCCTGAGCCACCCGGATCGGGCACCGTCACTCCTTGCGATCCACCTTGTGGAAGCGTTACAGGAACTCCCTGAAGCTTAAACTGGCCTTGGAACTGTGCGGGGGTCATCACGCGGAATGCACTGCGGTAGGTATCGTTGGCCCAACCACCGCGGTACTTCACACAGCAGGGGTCGATCTGTCGGCAGAAGGTTCCGCACGCCAGCGAGTCCGAGGGCATCATCCCCACCTTGGGAAGTTCTCTACCCTTGCACTTGCGAGCGAGATAGCGTGCGACGCAGGTTCGACCCCATGTATACTCCAGACCGACATTGAAGTTCATGCTTCCACCGTAGTTGTTTCCATAGCCACCACCGACAAAGGCATTGACTGCTCCGGTAAGTGGAATGTAAGCATCCGACTGCATGAAGAAGTTACCCGTCGAGTTATCCTGCCAGCCCACGCTCGTGATGTTGTACATCCCGGTCTGGAAGAAGTTCCACGCCGCATATCCCGCTACGCGAGCGCCAGAGTTCACATAGTACTGACCGGCAGGCCCAAGAGATGTAGCCGGCAAAGCGACCTTGCTCTTATTCAGACTACCCCCGGCCCAGACACCTACGTCCACTCGGGGACAAATCGCATAGCCAAGCATGCCTCGCAGTTGATCGACGTATGCTCCTTCGTTGGTGATGCCAAGAAAGTTGTTGTCGTAGTAACCGTCGTAGGCGATCGCCGCGATCCAAGGATTGGTCACCTTATTGCCGACGATGCGAGCAAGATGACTGAGACCAACCGAATAAGCGACGGGCGTATGGCCGTCATAAGCGATTCCGGCAACACCACCATGCATGAACCAGCGGGTGTTGTAGATCTGTTGCGTTGATTCACCCGTCGACAAGAATCCCCACTGCGATCCCGTGATGTCGTTGTTGAAGTAAGCGGCCCCTAATCGGCTGATCCAGTTGTCCCAGACACCAGGAGCATCAGGCCCAACACCGGCGGCCAACGGCTCGACAATGATCTGCTTGTCGTTGATGGATGTTTCCATCACATCAGAAATGGGCGGCATTTCGCTCGTGGAAGTCGTCGTTTCTGACTCGACCGACGGTGCTTGTTCCTCTTCGACTTGCACATCCACGGAGTTCGTTGGTATCGAGGTCGCCGGGTCGAGATTCACCTCACCGGGAACTGAATCTCCCGGAAGAGTCGCGCTCGCAAGGAAGATGTTATCCATTCGTTCCTGCATGCGCGGCGCGAGTTCGGTGGACTCGCTATCCGCGGTCACCACATCGGCGGTATTCGTTTCAGCGACCTGCGCAACTTCCTCATGCGGCGCATCGAGATCGATGATCGGAGAATCGATGTCCGTCACCTCGGCGGCAAACTCCTTGAGGGACTTCGCGCTCTTCGGAGTGGCTTCTGCCGTCGGAATCGGCTTTGGTGTTTGGGCGGCCTGATCATCCTCATGGATGAATTCAATTGGAGAGCGAAGCCGGAAACGGGTCCGCTTCTTCGCGGTCGATGCGACGGGTGCGTGCTCTTCGGAGGAAGGCGCCATCGAGTCGGGATGGAAATCAGCCGACGGTTTGTTCGCCACGACCGTCTGTGCGGTTGGGCTTTCCGTTGGATGTTCCGACTTCGATCGCCACGGCAAACCCCATCGCGGTTTCAAGCTGATGTGTCTGCGTGTCGGAGTCGACGCAATCTCGGTGGAGGTCCCGTTCACTCCGACGGGGGTGCGCTTGTGACTCCAGCTCGCCGTTCGCAAACTTTGACATCCCGTCAAAGCAAGGAAGAGCGCGCCGGTAATGGAGCACTTCAACAGCGCGTCGAAGAGTTTGTTCGAACGACCCATGTCTGCCTCCGCACGAGATCGTGCTATTTCAGCTCATCCGACCGGAAAGCGCAGACAGGGTAAGCAAGTCAAAGGTGGAAATCCGGCCTGATGCGGTTTATCGTCCGGACGGAACGCAACAATTCAGCAACGAACATGGGTGAAGACGGAGTGTTTGGAAAAGGAGACGGAACAGACCGCAATGTCAAACTCAACCGGATGTGTCGGTTGCAACGCTCAGAGTGATGTGCACTAGCATCAAGGGACTGTTCGAGCCCCCCGTAAACCTGACATGATCCTTCCAGACGGAGGATGTCTCAACGGGTTAAATCAGGATAAATCGCACGAGTATGCCTGATGAAAGATGTGAGAAATGACGGAAAATCACTGATGGCCGCGAACGATGGTGTCGCTCATCTTCATCGAAAGGAATTGCCTCGACTCAACGTACTGTGGAGGTTTCGGATTGACGAACGAGGTTCGACTTTAG
The DNA here is from genome assembly GCA_019748235.1 of bacterium. Taxonomy (GTDB): domain Bacteria; phylum Planctomycetota; class Planctomycetia; order Kolteriales; family Kolteriaceae; genus JAIEPU01. Next base: position 18,313 of record JAIEPU010000117.1, on the reverse strand, counting down.
TTTTTCTTCATAAATCTTGGTAATCATTCGCTGCAATTCCGGCTCGCAACGCCCTTTCCTTTCGAAACTTTTCAGCTCGGAAATTGCTTCATCGAAGGTCCAATTCTGAACAGACATTCGATAGAGAGCCACTGACGCACCGGTCCGTGCAACACCGGCACGACAATGAACAAGCACCGGCTGAGAAGCGGGATCATTAAGCGTTCTTACGACTTCCACATAATCTTCCGGCCGTCCCTTTCCACTCGAATGCATGTCGAAGGATAGAAGGCGAACGCCATGCTCCTCGCACAACTTCCTTTCGCGGTCCGCCTCTTTGGAATCGAGACAAATCACCGTTTTGAGCTTTAAGGATTCCATGGCGGATTCGAGCTGATGGCTCTTGAGGAGCCCGCTTCGATAGATCTTTTCCGGAACGACCACAGCAAACTGTTTCCAGTGAAGTTCATGAAAGACGGCGATTCCAAGCCAAACCGATCCCGCCAGGGCGATCACCATAGGAAGAAGAAAGGCCAACTTGATGGACGGCCATTTTCGCATTCGCTCGCTGTTCATCGGATTTGCCCCTCAAGCCAGATCGCTTCCATGTGGATCCGATGCGATTACTCAAGCCTTACAGGAACGCGCAGTGTCGTCTTCATCGGCTCGGCAATGTGAATCACCAAGTCTCCCTGATAGGGCTGGGCGTCAGGACCAGATGTCGCGGTCACGCGAATTCGGCACTTGTTCGTCGTCTCCTGTGGAAAGTCGACTTTCACATAAGGCGATGGAACTTCGATCTCCTCAATTCGGATCGGCTCTCCCTTTGAATCATTGACCAACACATACCAAAGAACCTGCTTCGACGGACTCGACGGCAATCGCGCGTGTAGAACTTCGGGCAGAACCTTGAGACGGCTGTTGCGGATGACGGTGACCGGGATGACCAGTTCTGGATATTTTGTGTCGGCCGTTCGAATGACCAGACGTTCCTCGGTCTTCCCCAACGGAAAATCACCTTCGATCGCCAAGTCCACCTGACGGACGTTCGGATCGACTTTGGCCGGTTTCACCACCCGCGGCTGCAAGCGATCTGAACTCGTCACTATTTCCACAAGACTCAGAGGCTGGATCCGTTGATCGGTGATCGTGATCGTCTGATGGACCGCGGTCGAACCGTTGACGTACAGCATCAGATTGGAGGGCTCGACGACGATCGGCTTGTACAGGTCCATGTCGATGATAATCGGGACGTGATGGAGTTGACCCTCTTGCCGATAACTCAGCGTCACCTCGAAGCGACGCTTTCCTTCCTTTTGACTTGGGGCATGGATTCCAAACTGTAAGACGTCGACCTCACCAGGCTGATAAACGCGTTTCGAAATCGTTGGTGTGATGCAGCCGCAACTTCCCTTCAGATCAAGTATTTCCAACGTTCCCGAGCCACGAACCTGAAAGGGAAACTCCTGTACGATATCGCCGATCGCTTCATAGCGACCGAGATTGAGGTACTCTCGATCGAAGACGAGTCCTCCTGCCGTCTGCGCGCTCGTCGATGTCACGAAGCAATTAAGGACCGCCCATGCGGCAGCGATTACAATGCGATTCATCTTTCCACTCACTTAACGCCGTTCAGGTGCCGGGCGTGTCGGCCGCCCCAGTTCAAGCGAGTTGATTCCCTCGCTCCCGTCCGTTCGAATTTCTTTGGTCGCTGGATTCAAGCGGATCGTGCGTCCCGCAAAACTCTCTGGGGCCTGACCCGCTTTCGTTTGGCGATACAGTCGAGCGGCGCGATCCCTTTCGCCATCGAGCACAAGCCATCCCTTTAACTCATCGAAACCGAGTCGACCGCAGGTCGCTCGATATTCGCGGGCTTCGACTTCCACATTGTCACTAGCATTGAAGAGTTGGAACTTCTTGCCGGTCTGATCCTGAGTGACTCCCATCTCCGCGTGATTGGAATTGATGATGAATCCTTCGTCGGGAAGTGCGGACTCGTCAATCGCCTTGCCGGGATCGGCGACCGGCACACTGACGATTTTGACGCCGCCAAAGAACTTGATCGTTTTGCTGACGTCTTCCCCCGTCATTCGCTCGCCGAACTCAACAATCGTCACGCGAAAGGGTAACTCAGGTGGAACGACTCGCCCTCGATTATCCTTCTTCGGCTTCGACGGTTCGACAATCGTGATGTTCCCCGCGCCGTCGATCATCATTTGCCGTTCGACATTGTCGTAACGAAGTTGATTGGAGAGAACGCGGGTCTGCCGAACGAGTGCCTCGTTTTCGATTTCGCGATTGAGAATCTGAACGTCACGTTCACAATAAACGGACTCGACGGCTGGCTGCTCCTTCGATTCTTTGCTCCCATCGCGCATCTTCTTGAATTCAATCTTTCGATCGAAGGTAACTTCCATCGTGTGCGAGTGCATTTCGGCAGTCTTTTGTGTCGCGACGACCTTTCCCTCGAAGTATGCATTGCGACCGTCGAAGTTCATCAAGTCGTCCCACTCGACACGTGCGGGGGTCGGCTCGACGGTCTTCTCGCCGGAAAGGGTGGTGGCGGTCTTCATCGTCAGATAGCCGGGTCCGGCGATTTCGACACGATTGGTCGATTCGTTCAGAACGATGGAGTGACGAGCTGCCATGAGCATGTCAGCGGATCGGACTTCCGCGAAACTCTTGTCCGTCCCCTTAATCGTCATGACGTCGCCATCACTTTTTCGCTCGTACTCGAGGAGGTTCCCGACAATTTCGAGCGGACGGTCCCCCGGTTTCCGCGGAGGCTGGCTGACTTTCACCCCTCCCTCGGCCCAAGCGCTCACCGGCCTGGAATTCGAGCCGATCTTTTCGACGACGATGGTGACGGTCCGCGCCGTCAAATTCATCGAGCTCTCTTCTTCCTCGGGCTTGCGCACCTGAGCTTCCGCCAGTGCATCCTTCGATTCAGTCTTCTTCTTGGGAGCCGGTTGCGGCGTATTTGGTCCCGGTGCCTCGGCCTTCGCGGCGACTCCCTGCCCCTTATCAACGGCAGGAGCGTCCCCTTTCGCTGCCGGTGCTTCGGCGATTGTCGGGCGACGATTGAGGATGTGCATGATTAGAGTTTCCGCACCGACGTCGACCTTGTCCGAGTGGAATGAAACGTTTCCTTCCGCTTCCAGTCGCAGAGGTTCATAACGCTTTTTGGCGGCAACACCGGGAGCGGCGGGATCCTCAATCGGAACAAGTAGACCTTGCATTTGCTTACAAGTGAGCGCGGCCGATTCGTGTTCGAGCTCGACTCCTCCGGTGATGACGAACTCATACGCTTCAGAGTCCGCCTTGCGGGTCATGACCAGTTTGTCTTGCCAGCTGATATGAAGCCGGCGCCCCTTCTCCATGTCGGCCGGGGCTTGCGGCGTCGCCTCGATCAGATCCATCCAGGCCTCTGGACCGTCGGCAATGATCTGTTGTGGAAGCTTCGACTTACCCGACGAATCCTGAACGAGATGGAATTTTTGCGCGTGAATGACCGCGTTGTCTTTGACCGCGATCATCTCCTTCTCGCCTTGAAGTGTGACCGTATGGGACGAGCCGTTGAACTCTAAACGGTTGCCGGTCGCTTGTAACTTCTGCGACTCGGAAAGAAGAATCACTTGCGATCCGGTTGCGATGACTTGATCAACGGCGAGCGCGTTTTCGTTCTCCCCTGTCGGCTTAGGCGTCGCGGAATCAGCGGGGCCATTCTTGAAAGACATGGTCAACTGATCGGCTTCGAGCTGATCGACCGAATCCTTGCCGTCTTTCTTTTCAGAGGGGTTTCGACGAAGAACCTGGACGGAGTTGTCGAACTTGGCGAAATTCTGTTCCATATCGTACGTGAAGGGTCCGCGCGCTTGGATCACCACACTCGTCCGGTCGCGCGTCTTGTTCTCGAGCGCTGCCTCTGGATTGATCTGTTTTTGTCCGTTCGGCGCGCCGCCGAGGAAATCCTCATTGGATGACAACAGTAAATCGAAGCGTACATTCTTGAGAAGCTTGGCAGACTTCGCTTCGGATCTCTTCTTTTCTTTTTCCTTCTTCTGCTCTTCTTCGGAATAAAGCTCGACCTCGAGCCCGTCTCCGGTGATTGTCCCTTCCTTCTCAACGACGATCTTGACGGTGTTGTCCGCCCAAATGAGTTGCTTCGCGCGGTCGTAATGAAGACGTTCGGTGAATACCACGATGTCGTCACTTGGATCGACGGTTCGACGGTTTGTCTTAAGAGTGACGTCACCCTGAACCCAACCGACCAGCGGATGGAGTCCAGAGAGCTTCGTCAACTCGATCGGACGATCGAATTCAAGGATTGCCTGCTCCGCAAAGACCGTCATGATTTCGTCATGATCGGGATTGCCGTCCTTGCTCTCGGTGATGTTCACCAAGCTGAAGGGCTTGAGTCTGATCTGATTCTGGTTTTCGGGTGGAATCTCATATGTGTCGGCGAAGACGAACATGCCGACTCCCCTACCGGTGGGAAGAGCTTTCTCACCATTGCGGCGTGATTCAAGAATAAGCGGGGCAGAAATCTGCGAACAATTCGGCCCGAAGCCACGAACTGCTGCCACTTCGGATTCACGAACGGCGGATTTCGTCGACTCCTGAGAGCCGTCAAGCGGCATCGGAGTTCGAAGCTCTGCCGCCAGTTGAGGAAAGTCCGTCAGCTTACCAAAGGTCGAGACGTAAAATATGTACCCAATCGCCAGCGCAAGCAGCGTTCCGAAGGCAATGATGACCTGTCGTGCTCGCACTCGCCGTCCCTCAATTCCCCAAAGGGTGCTTCATGAACCAATCGCGCAGAGAAACAACTTCTGACTGAACCGATCAATCCTCGCTCGTGACAATCGACCTCGTGTAATGCTCAATCACCTCCGACCAGTAGCCTTGTTCCACAAGGAGGAGTTCAAGAGCCTCACGAATTGCTCCTCTTCCTCCACGTTCGTCCGTCACGACATCCGCACGTCGGCGAACCAGTGGATCAGCATCCGCCACCGCGACTCCAATTCCGGAAGCCAGAATGAGCGGCAAGTCGGGCAAGTCGTCGCCGATCATGCAGGTTTCGAACGGCTTGACACCGCACGCACGAAGAAGCCCGCGATAGGCAGACTCCTTGTTCGGTTCCCCCTGAACGACGGGTGAGATCCCAAGCTCTCGGCAACGCCAAGCGAGCGTCTGCGAATATCGCCCACTGATCACCCCGATCTGGTGTCCCGCTCGTTGCCAACACTTGACGCCGAAGCCGTCTCGAACATGGAACCGCTTAATCTCTCGGCCCATCTCGTCATAAACGATGGATCCATCCGTCAACACGCCGTCACAGTCCAGGATCACGAGACGGATTTGCCGCGCTCGTTCGGCGAATTCATCCATCCCAATCTGGATCGTCGCCATCAAGCCGCCTCGGGCAAAAGATCGAGCAAATCCGTGATGTCGACGATGCCGAGAGGCCTCTTCTCGGCATCGATCACGGGGATCTCGCTGATCTGTCTTGCCTTGAAAAGATCAAGCACGTCACTCACGCGTGTCCCACTCTCCACCGTGATTGGTTGACAGGTCATAAACTCACGAATCGGTCGCGAGAGTAAACCCAGATCGGCAGCTTCGAGCAGTCGAGCGAGATCGCTGTCCGTGAATATTCCATTGAGCCGACCGTCGCTATCGACCAGACAGATCGCGCCGGTGCGGCGTCCGGGCCGATGTCCGCTCACGAATACCTCGCGCACGGATAATTGACTGGAAGCGATGCGAAGTTGATTTCCTTTTCGCATGAGGTCATCCACGCGGCGAAGCCTCTTTCCTAGACTCCCCGCCGGATGGAATCGCCGGAAGTCCTCGGGACCAAACTGCTGACGCCGCATCAGAACGAAGGCGAGGGCATCTCCAATCGCAAGCATGACTGCGCAGCTCGTGCTGGGAGCCAATCCGATCGGGCAGGCTTCGTCGATCTTCCCGTAGATGATTCGGATGTCTGATTGAATCGCAAGTTGGCTGGTGGCACGGGAGGTGACGCTGATGACCGTGGTGCCCAATTCGTGGAGCGATGGAACGATTTGAAGGAGCTCTTGCGTCTCGCCGCTATGCGAGAATGCAAGCACGACGTCTCCCGGTGTCACTCGCCCGAGATCTCCGTGACATGCCTCAGCCGGATGCAGAAAATGGGATCGAGTGCCGGTCGAAGCGAGCGTCGCGACCACTTTGTTTCCAATCAGACCCGCCTTCCCCATTCCGGTGACGATCACGGAACCTGGACATTCGCTGATCGCAGCGACGGCGCGCGAAAAACCATCGTCAAGACGCCCCGCCACTTCGGCAAGCGCGGATGACTCCGCCAACAAGACTTCACGCGCCTGCCCAAGCTCGACTTGCACCGACGGCGTGGACGAAACATAAGGATGTCGCAACATCGGCGCGGATCCTCCGCCAAGAAATGGGCTTCCCTGCCCGTGGCGGATAATGCCCATCTCTCTCGATCTTGTCAACCAACCTCAAGCGTTCAGGATGGACAATTACAAAAGGCTCCGTCATGTGGAAAATGCAAAGACTGGGATAACTAGAAAGCCGTTTGAAGAAGTGGTTCGCGAATCAGGGATATTTCCATCCATAATCTGCGCAATCAAATGCCGAATAGCTTAACTAAAGGCGTGAGGGGAGCATAGTACGAATGTCCTACGTCGTTTGTCTAGAACATTGGGTTAGTACCCATATTTATAAATGAGCAAGCTTTCCTACTTTTTTTATCCCGATCAAAAGTAACGCCCCCGAGTATACTCTGCCGATCGACGCTGAACGTCGGTATCGGAGGGAGACCGATCATGTCTCCGTGCGCCTATCCAGCCCGCATGTCTAATGAGAGGATAGGTAGTCGATGGCGCCAGATGTACGCCCGTGGAGTTGGCGAACCACGAAAGAAAATAGCCTCGCGATTCCGCCGGATGAGCTTGATCGCCGGTTGAATGTCGAGGTGTTTGAGCGCGTTCGCCGCCTTGGTTGGCTTCCACTGGCAATTGCTTTGGAACGAATAATCTCCTGTTGGTATTGGCTCCCGCCCGAGCGGGCATGGTGGGTTTGTGTCAACTGGATCGGCGCAGCATGTGCACTGTTGGCTCTCTATCTTCATGCCACGCTCTACCGAGACGGACGCAAGGACGCGAATCTCTGGGTGTCGATCACGGCATCCATTCTGCTGCTGAGTGTCACAGTCAACGCTCTCGGATACGGAGTCTTCTACCCTGCCGAATCGACCGCATTCGTCCTTCTTATCACGGCCGTCACGATTTATTCGCCCTGGTTAATGCTGGCCAATTGCTTGGTTGCTTTTGTCTGTCGGCTTGCTTTGGCAATCACCGTTGGCGATGAATATGCTCTCTTCTATTTGATCGTTCGTATCATGTTTTTTGCCCCCGTCATGGTGTTGATCGTGTATTCACGGCGTCACTTTCAAAGCAAGGTCCAGAATCTCGCGTGGGTCAATGACATACGGAGTAAGGAGCTTTCGCAGCTCGTCATTCAGATGAGCAGGGAGGTCGAGGACCGGCTTTCCGTGGAAAGGGAGCTGACGACTAAGGAGCTTCGTGCACTTTCCCGAAAGCTCCTCACGCTCCAAGAGACTGAGCGAAGCCGCATCTCTCGGGAGTTGCACGACCAACTCGGCCAGGATTTCACTTCGGTCAGCTTTTCGCTGGAGCTTCTTCGACGCGAGCTTCCGGACCATTTTTCACAAGCAGTCGACGAAACCATTCGGCTAGTCAATCAATCGATCGATCATGTACGGGGCCTGGCGATGGAGCTACGCCCTTCGCTACTGGATCATCTGGGACTGGAAGCGGCCTTACGGTGGAACGCGGACCGAATCCGGTCTCATACTGGAGTAGACGTGACGTTCTTCTCAGAGAACGAAGGCCAGCGATTCCCCGCACCTATCGAAGCGGCATGCTTTCGGATTGCACAGGAAGCAACGACCAACGCGGTGCGGCATGGTGCCGCCAGTAGGCTGGTAATCAGGCATATCAACAATGAGGAATGCCTGACAGTCAGTGTCGAAGATGACGGCAAGGGATTCGTCTATCCCCCGACGGGAAGCAAGGGATTTTCGACAGGACTTGGGTTACTCGGCATGAGGGAACGTGCCGAAGATAATGGAGGAGTCCTTACCATTAACTCTCAACCAGGACATGGAACGAACGTGCGAGTCATATTTTCGCGATCTAAAAATGTATCTCATAACGAAGTAGGTGCTGCATGAACCCTATTCGGCTTGCATTGGTCGACGATCATCTCTTAGTGCGATCGGGACTTCGAAAACTTCTCGAAGGAGATGAGGAGTTCGAAATCGTCGGCGAGGCCGGAAACAGCGACGAGGCAATGGACTTGGTACGCCGAACCCAGCCGCATGTCGTCCTGATGGATCTCTCGCTTCCGGGGAAGAGCGGACTCGAAACAACCGCTCAGATTCACCGTGAGCTTCCGAACGTACAAGTCATCATCGTTTCGATGTACGAAACACGAGCCTTTATTCGTGAAGCGAAAGCGGCGGGTGCGTCGGGATACGTCGTGAAGGATAGATCTCCAAAGGATCTTGAGGATGCCATTCGGCGAGTGGTCGGCGGAGAAACCTTCGTCACTCCCTCTGAAGAACCAGAGATGGAGCACGATTCGCCGATTCCGGGCAAAACAGGACTGGAAGCACTGACCGGCCGGCAAATCGAAATCCTTCGGCATGTCGCATCTGGCAAAAGCCATCGTGACATCGCGAAGCTGCTACACATCGCGGAAAAAACCGTCGAGCATCACCGAAGTAACCTAAAACGGGTGCTCGGTATCAGCGATACGGCCGGACTCGTCCTCTTTGCCGTTCGTCATGGACTCGTTTCGCCAGGAGACCTCGATCGACGGGGCTCGAGTGATCCAGGAAACCATCCATGATTTTTTTGAGACTGCGGTAGGAAGACGTTTTACCCAAGCCGCTGATTTCCAATGGCTTGGGGAGGCTCGTCCAATTTCTTTATCGGTATACGGTGTAAATGACGCGAAAAGTGTTGCACTCGCCGAAAACTTTACGATGATGTGTGACGTCAGCCTAATGGCCGTGGGCAGAGGTTTCTGCAGGGCTGACATGGCGGGACCTACGGGCGAACTGCCCATGGCTACTTTCAAATCTTTGGTGTTTCGCTCGATTCTGTATCGGACGCGATCGGGGCTTGTCCCCGTTTTCACATGATCGCAAAGTCTATATTCACTTTCTGTGTTTTCGCGAACGTTACAGTTTCGATCTACATTGAATCAGTTGTTGATCGCGCAGGCGATCATCAACGGGGAAGAGGGTGAGACGGATTGTCGCCCGCTCACCTTCTTCCCTTTCGTTTTTCTTGCCATTGAATTCGTTCAGTGAGTTAAAGCGATTCGCCTCTCTCGGTAGCAGCTTTACGAGGTTTTTTCAGGGCATTTCGGTTCTTTTGGCGCTTTAGCCGCTTGGAATCGCTCTAAGCTAGTCGACAGAGAGTTCCTTCGCGTTCAAAGCTTGCACGACGCGGCTTACGACACAATGGCCGACCATCAGGATTCGACATGTTCCTCGACACTAATGACTTCCCCTTCACTTCGCTCCTCGAAGCGAACTGGAAGACGATTCTCCGCGAATACGAAGCGCTTTCGGCTGAGCTGATGATGCCTTGGCCTGAAAAGCAAATCTATAACCACGGCTGGGAAGCGCTTGGTCTATGGGCGTTTGGACATCGCTTTGATGACAACTGCAAACGGTGCCCGGAAACGGCGGCCCTTGTGGAGCAGATTCCAGGGCTCACGATGGCGGGATTCTCGCGACTCGCGCCGGGAACAGAGATCAAGCCGCATGTCGGATACACCGATACTGTGCTCCGCTGTCATCTGGGACTGATCATTCCCAATGATTGTGGAATCGAAGTCGGCGGTGAAAGCAGGACCTGGAAAGAAGGGAAGTGCCTCGTCTTCGACGATACGACTCTTCATAGCGCTTGGAACAAATCAAACGAATCGAGAGTGGTATTGATCACGGACTTCGTGAAACCAGGATCCGTTTTCGACCCGACGATGTCTCCCGAGGCGGCCGAAGCCTTGAAGCAGATCATGGAATCGAAAAACCGGTAGTAGCCAAATCTGATTACGCTCTTCGTGTCACCGTCAACGCATTAAGTCGGTAAATCAGATATCCAGTTCATCCGCGAGGCCGGCGGAATCCATGATGAATTGATAACGAAGCGACGCTTCCTTCCCCATCAACGTCACGAAGATCTTATCCGTCTCTAACTCAGACTCGATCGACACCTTCAGCAGTGTGCGATGACGCCGATCGAGCGTCGTCTCGGCCAGGGTTTGCGGGGGCATTTCGCCGAGCCCTTTGAAACGCGTCATCTCGGGCTTCGCGTTCGACGGCAACTTCGAAAGTATCTCTTCCTTGTGAACGTCGTCATGCGCCCAATACGTCTGATCCTTACCGACACGGATCTTGTAAAGGGGCGGACGCGCGATGAAAAGCTTTTCTTTCCGAATCAGCTCGGGCATATGTCTGAAGAAGAAAGTGAGCAACAACGTCGTGATGTTGTGCCCGTCGTAGTCGGCATCCATGAGCAGGATGATCTTGCCATAGCGAAGTCGCGAGATGTCGAACGAGTCGCCGACCCCCGTCCCGAGGGCCTGCACCAAGTCCGCGAATTCACCATGCTGAAGGGCCTTGCTAAGAGAGATTCCCTCGCTATTGAGCACCTTTCCACGAAGCGGGAGAACCGCTTGGTACTTGGCGTTTCTCCCTTGCTTGGCCGATCCACCCGCCGAGTCACCTTCAACGATAAATAGCTCTGACTCTTCGGGTGACGTCGAACTCGTGCAGTCGGCCAACTTACCGGGAAGATTCAGCTTTCGCCCGATCGGACTCTTTCGCTTCACTTCTTTGACCGCTTCACGCGAGGCCATTCGGGCCCGTGCGGCGAGGACAATTCGACCGATGATCTTGTCCGAGATCGAAGGATTATTGTTGAGCCAATTCTCGAGTGCCGGCCGGACGACATTGTCAACCGCTGGGGTCATCTCGGGATTGTTGAGCTTGTCTTTGGTCTGCCCCTGGAACTGCGGCTCGCGAACGAAAACGCTCAAGATGCCGACCATTCCTTCGCGGATGTCTTCCGCGGTGATCGTGATTCCCTTAAGCGGAATCTCGTGCGTTTCAAGATAGTTACGCACCGCCTTCACCACGGCGGAGCGAAGGCCGGCTTCGTGCGTGCCACCGCCGCGCGTTCTGATGCCGTTGCAGTACGAGCGGACGCTTTCATCGGTTGATTCCGTCCACGCGAGCGTCACCTGAATCTTGTCGGTGTCATCCTTTTCCGCACTGAATAGAGTTTCGACGACTAGCTTCTTCTGATCCCCTTCGATGACCTTTGCCAGGTAATCCTTGATGCCACCCGGATTCGCGTAGACGACCTTCTCTCCCTTCGCCTCTTCGGCGTAGGTGATCTTTAGGCCGGGATGAATGAAGGAAACATCCTCGAGGTGCGACTTGATAACCTCGGGGACAAAGTCCGTCCGAGCGAAGATCTCTTCATCGGGACGAAAGAAGATCGTGGTGCCATGTCCGTTTGCCTTGCCGACCTTCTCCGCATCTCCCTTCGCGATCCCTCTCACGAATCGCTGTTGCCACTCGGCTCCTTCGCGCTTGACCGTCGCGATCAATTCCTTGGAGAGCGCATTCACGACCGAAGCACCGACGCCGTGAAGCCCCCCCGAGTGCATGTAATTCTTGTCAGAGAACTTTCCACCCGCGTGGAGCGTGGTGAGGATCAGTTCGAGAGCGGTCTTCTTGTACTTCTTGTGTTTGTCGACCGGGATGCCTCGGCCGTTATCAGTCACCGAGATCGATCGACCATCTTTGTGGAGCGTCACGGAAATGTGATCGGCGTGCCCATTCATGTACTCGTCGATCGAGTTGTCGACAATTTCCCAAAGGAGGTGGTGAAGTCCACGAACGTCGGTTCCGCCGATATACATCGCGGGACGCTTCCGGACCGGTTCGAGCCCTTCCAAGACTTCGATGTCGGCGGCGGTATATGTGCTGGAACGGCTGGCAGTACTCATCCGCTGATCAATTCCTTCCGAGCTAACGCACGAGTGATTCGGGCGGTGGCGACTCAAATTTGTGACCTGAAAAATGGGTCACGATTTCCCGATTTCACGATTTGGGACGCGAGCCACAGACTATCCACTGGGGAAAGCATGGCAAGGGTGATGCTGCATTCCGAGAATTTTACGGGTTCTCATTGCCGCGCGCGAGCCCACCCCACTCCCAACGTGTCTCTGGCGTCGTAAGTCCCGGCATGGAAGGCGAATTCCGTCGTGCAAACACCTTTACAGATTCGCGATCCGCTCGATTCGTCCCCTGCCCGGTCAACCTATACAATCCAAGCTTGGGAAACCTTCCGGACCAATGATCGAATACGAATTCAAAGGTCTCGGCCAAAGGAACCCGAACTCGGGTGGTCGGTTAGGTCGAGGCCGTGTGCCGGCCTCCCTGACAGTCTGCTGAAAAGTCCTCCCGGAATGAGCAGCTCATGGGTGGCAAGAGCTGTGGTATTTCCGGTTTTGGGTCGGTCCGGTGGACTTATCAACAGGCTTCTCGTTTGTCGGACGGATTTTTAGGAGCCGTGTGATGAAGTATCGCCTTGTGACTCCGGGACCATCGATGGTTCCTTCGGAGACACTCCTCTCGCTCGCCAAACCGGTCATTCACCATCGCACCGCCGAGAACAAAGCGGTGATGGCCGAAGCACTGAGCCTATTGAAGCAGGTCTTCTGCACGAAGAACGATGTCGCGATTTTCACCAGTTCAGGCACCGGCGCGATGGAGACCGCCGTCGCGACCTTCATCCGTCCGGGTGACAAAGCCATCGTGATCAGCGCCGGCAAATGGGGTGAGCGCTGGGTCGAGCTTTGCAAGACGTTCGGCGCGAATCTCATCGAGTTGAAAGCGACCTACGGCGAAGTCGTCACCCCCGAGCAAGTCGCCGCCGCTCTCAAACAGCACCCGGACACCGTTGCCGTTTACACACAACTCAGCGAAACCTCGACCGGCGTCGGGCATGATATTGCCGCTATTGGTGAAGTCGTCAAGAAGACCTCTGCCCTTCTCGCGGTCGACGGAATCAGTGGTGTCGGCGCGATGGAATGCCGCACGGATGCGTGGGGCATCGATCTGCTTGCGGTCGGTTCACAAAAGGCCCTCATGATGCCTCCCGGCCTCGCTTTCCTCTCGGTAAGCGAAAAAGCGAAAAAGGTAATGGAGTCGAAGCCGGCACCTCCGATGTATTACTTCGATTTGAAGAAGTACTTGGCGAAGGCGGCCGAAAACGACACCCCCTACACTCCCGCACACACGTTGATCGCGGCACAGGTCGAAAGCCTGCGGATGATGATCAACCAAGGGATGGAAAACGTTTGGCATCAAGCCCGGCAAATGTCGAAGGCGATGCTTGCCGCCGTGGAAGCACTCGGCCTCGAACCATTCGCGAAGCGGCCCTGTGAAGGATTGACGACCATCGTTGTTCCTCCGGGAGTGGACGGAAACGCGTGGCCGAAACTTCTCGAGCAGAAGTACGGCGTGAAAGTCGCCGGCGGACAAGGCTCGATGAAGGGGAAGATCATTCGCGTCGCGCACATGGGGTATGTCGATCCGCTTGACGTGATCGGCATCATCGCCGCGATGGAATGGTCATTGGCGGAACTAGGTCATCCGGTGGAATCGGGCGCTGCCGTCGCGGCCGCGACTCGCGTCTTCGCCGAGGACTACGTCAAGACCCCAGCGGCAGTCTAACGCCTAAAAGTATTTAGCTCGTCACACGAAAGAGTCTGCGGGAACGACTTTTGGTGTGACACCAATGCCAATTCAAGGTGGCTTTCTCAAACAATCAGAGAGAGTCGCCGACACGTTTCATCCTTCCAAGCGTTGATCACTAGCACGTGAGAAGAGACGGCATGCAGCGAGTTTTCATTTCTGATTCCCTGGCACAGGAGGGAATCGACATCCTTAAGAGCACCGGCAAAATTGAAATCGACAATCGGTCGAATCTCTCCGGTGACGAACTGCGAAATGCGATCGCACAAGCGGATGGAATGATCATTCGAAGTGGTACGCGACTCACTGCCGATCTTCTCGAAGGACAAAAGCGGCTCAAGCTGATCGTCCGGGCAGGTGTCGGCGTCGACAACATCGACGTTCCAGCCGCCACGCGGAACGGCATCATTGTTATGAACACGCCCGGCGGGAACACGCTCAGCACCGCCGAGCAGACGATCGCGCTCATGCTTGCCGTCTGTCGCCACGTCCCGGCCGCCGACAAAACTCTTCGCAGTGGGAAGTGGGACCGTAAGAGTTTCACCGGAACACAAGTGGCCGGAAAGACGCTGGGGGTCATCGGCCTCGGACGAGTCGGACTCGCGGTCGCGAAACGAGCGCTCGGTCTCGAGATGAAAGTGCTCGGCTACGATCCGTTCATGTCAGCCGAGCGAGCGGCCGCCCTCGGTATCGAATTCGTCCCGAATGTCGCCGACATCCTCCCACGCGTTGATCTTGTCACGGTCCATGTCCCGATGACGGATGACACGAAGGGTCTCATCGGCGCAAAGCAAATCGCGACGATGAAAAAGGGATCGTACGTCATCAATTGCGCTCGAGGTGGCATCGTCGATGAGGCAGCCCTCTACGACGCGCTCAAGTCCAAGCATCTCGCGGGGGCGGCCCTCGACGTTTTTGAAACGGAGCCCTGCACCAGTTCACCCCTCTTTGAATTACCAAACGTCGTGATCTCGCCTCACCTCGGCGCCGCGACGAACGAAGCACAATTCAACGTCGCGGTCGAAGCGGCCGAACTGACCGCGGACTTCTTCAATACGGGGAATATCCGCTTCGCCGTCAACATGCCCTCGATCGATCCGAAAGAACTCGCTGACGTCAGCCGGCATGTGGACATTGCCTGGAGACTCGGAATTCTTCAGGCACAACTGGCGAAGGGATCGATTCGCAAGGCGACGATTTCGCTGCACGGCGAAGCGACCAAAAAGAATACTCGTCTGATTCGCGCGGGCTTCGCGGTCGGGCTCCTTTCCGGGGCGCTCGAGCAACAGGTCAATCTCGTGAACGCTGAATACCTCGCGACCGAGCGAGGTATTGAATTCGTTGAAACGACGAGTTCCCAAGTCACGGATTTCAATACGCTCATTCGCACCGATGTGGAGACAGAGAACGGCACCACGACAGCTTCGGGCACCGTTCGGGGACTTCAATATTGTCGGCTTGTTCGACTCGGTCCCTATCGTCTCGATTCCTTCCTCGATGGCATCCTCATGCTGTACCATCACCAGGATAAGCCGGGCCTCATCGGCACCGTCGGCACCATCTGTGGCCAGTACGGTGTCAACATCGCGCAAATGAATGTCGGAAGGCGCGAGCCGGGAGGTGATGCCCTCGGCGTCCTCGCACTCGATAACGAGCCATCGGCCGAGGCGGTCGAAGCCGTTCGGCGCGATCCTCGCATTTCGTCGGTCGATGTCGTTAAGCTTCCGCCATTCGGCGCGATGCCAGCGGGACTTCCTTAGTGAGAGACTGCGACAAAGAGATTTTCTATCCTGGGATCGAATGAACCCACGGAACGGCGAGTATTCTCCCGGGGATGCTCGCCCACTCATTTTCATCACTTCTCCTCTCGCCAAAGCTGTTCCAGATTTCTGAGAGAAGTTCTGCGCGCTGAATGATCTGGCGAATTCAAGCGTGAAGCGTTAGCGTAGACCCGACGATACCCCGATGGAATTGTCCCGTCGCAGGCTAAGCATTCGTATCTGGGATGACTCCGGCGGAATCAAAGAGGGATAGGACGAGCATGACCAAGGCATTTGCGATGGGGCGTGGACAAGAGAATCGTCACATCAGGCGTCAACTCTTAACTCTAGGAGTTGTGATCGTCTCGGGAATCGTTCTCGGCGGTTGCCATCGTGAAGCGCCGAAAGTCGTCGAGACCCCGCCACTGAGCGTGACGGTCGCCAAACCGATCGTCCAAGAGATCACGAATTACGATGAGTATCCAGGGACGATTTCGGCTTATGCCTCCGTTGACATTTATGCCCGCGTGAGCGGATTCATCACCAAAATCTCTTTCACTGATGGTCAAGAGGTGAAGGCCGGCGCGGAACTATTCGTGATCGACCCCCGCCCTTATCAGGCGGAGTTCGACATGCAAATCGCCACGATCGAGACCGCCAAGGCTAAACTCAAATTGGCCGAGCAGGAATTCCTTCGCACGCAGGAACTCTTCCGCACAAAGTCCGCCAGTGCCGAACAATTGGACGAAGCAACCGCGAAGCGTGACTCGGCAAAAGGTGATCTCGCACGAGCGCAAAGTGATCTGGAGCAAAAGAAGCTTTATCTCGACTGGACCAGCGTGACGGCTCCGTTCGACGGCCGAATGAGTAACCGTCTGGTCAATATCGGCAATCTCGTGAATGGTTCTCAAGGTTCAGCAACGAAATTGACTTCGATCGTTGCCGAGGATCCGGTATACGTTTATTTCGATGTGGACGAACGATCGATGCAGAGGTACCTGGATCAGGTCGAGCAGAATCAGCATCGCAAACCGAATCTCGCGAACGTTGCCAGTCTTAAGATTCCCGTCCATTTCGCACTCGCTTCGGACACCGGCTTTCCTCATGAGGGATATCTCGACTTCGTCGACACCCAAACGAACAACAAAACCGGAACGGTGAAGTCTCGTGCAGTTTTTTCGAATCCCGACCGACTCTTTATTCCTGGATACTTCGCTCGTGTTCGCATACGCTCTGGTCCTCCGCACAAAGGAATGCTGGTTTCCGAGCGAGCCATCGGTTCCGAACTTACCCTCCGATACGTCTATGTCGCGGAGAAGGACGGAACGGTGGTGCTGAAGCCTCTCACTTTGGGGCGGGAAACTGAAGGAATGCGAGAAGTCTTGAGCGGCCTTTCCGCCGACGACAATGTCATCGTCGATAACATTCAAATGCTAAGACCGGGTGAAAAGGTGAAAGCGACGGAGGGGGAAATGCCTCGACTCCCCGCGTCCATCCCTGGGACTCCCATTCCTGTCATTCCGCCAACGAATCAGCAACAAGCAAAATCGGGAGAGTCAAAACCATCCGAGGTGACACCGAAAGAGTCAGAAAAGAGGGCTACGGAAACGAAAACGCCGTGATAAGAGGAATCTTCCTCTTCGCTGACCCATTCAAAAAATAAGTACGGGCGACCCATCCACTATGTCACGCTTCTTCATCGAACGACCCGTCTTCGCCGCCGTGATTGCGATTGTGATCGTCATCCTCGGCGCTGTCGCCGCTCCCACACTGCCGGTGGCGCAGTATCCCAACATCACGCCGCCACTCGTTCAAGTCACCGCCAACTATCCGGGAGCGACGGGCCAGGTCGTTTCAGATATTGTCGCCACTCCCGTTGAACAACAAGTCAACGGCGTCGATCAAATGATCTATATGGAGTCGTTCTGTACTGCAGACGGCGCCATGACTTTGAACGTGACGTTCGACGTCGGCACCGATCCGAACATCGATCAAGTTCTTACGCAGAACCGGGTCGCCATGGCATTGCCGCAAATGCCTTCGGTGGTTCAAAAGACGGGCGTCATCACGCAGAAGAGCAATCCTTCGATCCTGCTCGTCATCAATCTCTATTCACCCGACAATCGCTACGATGCGAGCTTCATTAGCAACTATTTCAAGACGCAGATTTACGACGAGATCCTTCGCGTCAAGGGAGTCGGTCAGCTCAATATCGGCGGTGTTCGCGATTATGCGATGCGACTCTGGCTCGATCCGGCGAAGCTCGATGCCCGTGGCATTTCCGCTCTTCAGGTCGTCGAAGCAGTCAAAAACCAAAACGTGGACGTCGCCGCCGGACGTCTCGGTGCTCCTCCCAATCCTAAGCCTGTCGAAACAGTTTTACTGCTCAGCACGAAGGGCCGGCTCAACACAGAGCAAGACTTCGCGGATATCGTTGTGGCGACATCTCCGCAAGGAGACATCATTCGCGTCCGCGACGTCGGACGAGTGGAACTTGGCGCTCAGACCTATGTTCAGAATGGATATCTCGACGGGTCCCCCGCCATCGTCGGTGCCTGTTTCGCTCAACCCGGCACCAACGCGCTCGTCGTCGCCGACGGCATCAAACAGAAGATGGAGGAACTGAAGCAGAAGTTTCCTCCCGGCCTCGACTACGCAACCTATTACGACACGACGCTGTTCATCCAAGAGTCCGCCGCCG
>JAIEPU010000162.1 GCA_019748235.1 bacterium | reverse complement strand
CGGGTTTGGACTCGTCGCTCACCAGGCACTTCGTGGATACGAGCCGAAGGTGACGATTGACTCGGCTAAGGACTTCCTCGAACTGACGCGGATCAAGATCGCATCGGGCGAGTCGGGGCTTCTGATGATCGGTGGCGGCGTTCCGAAGAATTTCGCGCAAGACGTCGTTGTAGCAGCCGACATCTTGGGGAGCGAAGTTCCGATGCACAAGTATGCGGTGCAGATCACGGTGGCCGACGTTCGCGACGGAGCGCTTTCGGGTTCGACCCTGAAAGAAGCCAGTTCGTGGGGGAAAGTTGACACCGTTTTCGAGCAGATGGTCTACAGCGAAGCGACCATCGCGCTGCCTCTCGTGGCAGGCTATGCCTATCACAAGGGGAACTGGAAAAACCGCACGGAGAAGCGTCTCGGCAAGATTTTGGAGACGGAGTTCGCGGTCCCGGTGGCAGAAAGCGCCAAGTAAGCACGACTCTTTTTGATTATGACGGACCCCGTGTGAGAAAATCCTGACGCGGGGTTCGTCACTTCTTGGGAGCTAGACGAGAATAGTAGTGGAGAATGATCCCCGTCGCGACGGCGACGTTCAGCGAGTCGATTCCCTCGGCCATCGGAATCGTCACCAAATCGGTGCAGACTTCAATGCACTCGGCGGGCAGTCCGTCACCTTCATTTCCGACGACGACTCCCAGTCGGCTTGGACGGGCCGTTTTTTCGAGTGACACCGCGCGTGAATCGAGTACGCAGGCAGCCAACGACATTTCCGCTGATTGGCGCATCCAGCCAAGCGTTGCCAGCGGATCATCGACAATACAGAGAGGCACCTTCAGTACACTTCCCATCGAGGTTCGCAGCACCCGCCGTGAAAACGGGCTCGGGCACCTCTGGCTGATGAGAACCGCATCCACACCGAATGAGGCTGCCGTCCGAATGATCGTGCCGAGATTTTCGGGATCAAGCACATCGATTGCCGCGAGCACGAAGAGAGGTCGATCGGCCGGAAGGAACAACTCCGCAGGAGTCGGATTGAGCGGTCGACGACCGCACGCAAGAATGCCTCGATGAAAGTTAAAGCCGATGAGTTTCTCGATCTCATGCGGCGGCAGGACGAAAACTCGAACGTCCGGTGGCAAACGGCGCGTGTAGCGCTTGACATGCGTTTCCGCAAGGAGCACGCTAAGGAGCGGCCAACCGGTTTCGATCAACCGTTCGACCAGCTTTTCTCCCTCGACAATAAACTCATGAGCTGAGTGCGGAGAATTGATCCTCTTCAGATCCCGGTACGAGTCCAGCCGCGGATCATCAAGCGTGATGTCGGTGATCAAAGGCATCGTTCACTCCGATGAGATCTGCCGTTCTTTTCGATGTTTAATGTATGGATGGAGTGTCGGCGCTGAACCGATTCAGCGCGAGGACGTTCCACTTAAAGTCATTGGGTCGTGGCGAAAACTGAGTCCGAGCGTGTTAAAGTCGAGGATGAAAAGAGAGTCTCGACCAGCCATTGATTTGACCACTCGGGTTGCGGCCCGATAACAAGCACACCACATCGCATAGAAAGAGCATTTCATGGCAACCGATCAAGCCGAGATCGAAATCATGGTCGTTGGTTCGGAGATTGCTCAGACGAATCAAAATCAAGACCCCAAAAAGGTAGACAGTCTCGAAGCCGTTCGGGCGGACTTAAATGGACTCACGGCGAGGGTTGATGGGAACGGGAAGACGTTGGAGGAAACGGCGAAAGGCATCGGTGAACTAAACCAACAGGTGGCGAAGCTGAGGGATCGGCTCGATACGTGGGAAACAAACGGGCAGAAGCGTCGGGAACTCATCAAACGCTTGATGGGAATGGAAGTACCGAGCAACGCCACCAGTCAACAGCGAAGCAATCCCTGAGCGAAGAAGTCGGCACTTTCTCGACCGCTCCCGGATCTTGCAAACCGATCTTTGAACGAGGCGGCGAAGTGCGAGAGAGTCCGATGGGCTGACTGTCAGCTATCCAATGGATCAGTCAATCAGTTGCTCACGAATGTGCTGTCCCTCGGCAACGGCGCGAATGCGATCGATGGTACGGCGGACGGTTCGCTCAGTGCAGCCTACTTCGCGAGCGACTTCATCCTGCGTCATCCCTTGCAATCGGAGCTCTAGTATTCGCCGGTCTCCGTCCCGAAGTTCGGACATGAAATGTTCGAGTAAATCGAGAAACGCCACGACGGCTTCGGGGCTCGGTTCATCTCCTGAGGGATCGAAAGCACTGGGATTCGATGAATTCCCGGAGAGGGGCTGTTCCGTGCCGACATCCCGTTTCGCGGCCGTGTGAAAATCGACTTTATTGCGAAGCTTATTCAGCGTCATTGAGACGAGAAGCTTCCAGAGATCGTCCGCATGATTGAACGTGAAACGGTGATCTTGAACACGGCCGAAGAATGTTCGGAAAACGGACTGAACGACATCCTCTGCTTCGATGCGGCCAGCTAATCGTTCACTGATTCGTTTATTTGCAAGGCGAATGAGTCTTTCGCCGTACTTCTCAAAAATCGCTTCAAACGCTCGTTCGTCGCCACCTTGGCACTGCTCGGCAAGCGTCTTATCGCCCGGTTCACTCGAAGTCATGGGAGAGTCTCCTTCTTGCACGCCGAAGCGTACCCGGAAGCGCCGTAGAAATCCAATGCGGAATTCGACGGACTGCATTTTGCAATGCTTCAAAATGGTATGCTGCGGCGGTGACAATTCCGGACAACGGCGGCCATCTTTCCTTTTCTCTGGATTTCGCGAGTTTCCATAAAACGAGTTCGTTCGGAGAGGGTGAACGACCCGACTGGCATGGAAGAAGCGCGATGGGAAAGAAACTCGTGGAAAACGTGGTGGAGCCGGAAAGCGGTCGTCAACGGTTGATGGCTGAAGAGCGATTCGCCAATGAACTGGCCGCGCTCCGGGAACAAGATCGTTTCGAGCGTCCGGGCGGTTGGCTCCTTTCACCTCGATCCGTTCGTGATTTCATTTGCGGAACTTCCAAGCCGCTTAAAACGGCCGGCAGAGAATCGATTCCTATTCTCCGGAAGTTTTTCGGAGATGATTCACTCGTCGAACGGGCGATCGTCACCCTGGCGACTGATCGAGGCTTGATGCTGATCGGCGAGCCTGGCACGGCCAAAAGCCTGCTGAGTGAATTGCTCGCGGCAGCGATCAGCGGGGTCAGCCATCTCACCATTCAAGGCTCGGCCGCCACGACCGAGGATCAGATCCGCTACAGTTGGAACTACGCGCTTTTGGTCGCCAAGGGACCAAGTCGCGAATCGCTGGTTCCTGCCCCTCTGTATCAAGGAATGACGCAAGGGAAACTGGTGCGGTTTGAGGAAATCACTCGATGTCCGCTCGAAGTTCAAGACGTCATCGTTCCGATTCTTTCCGAACGCCTGATGCTGATTCCAGAGCTCGAAGGGGCAAATGGGATGATTCATGCTCGGCCCGGCTTCAATGTTATCGCGACCGCCAACACGCGAGACCGTGGTGTCAATGAAATGTCAGCAGCGCTTAAGCGACGGTTTAATTTCGAGACCGTCCGGCCTATTCCGTCGATCGCCGACGAGTTGGAACTGGTGCAGCGCGAGGTCGAACGGCAACTTCAGGGATTGAAGATCGATGTCGAAGTCGATCGTGATGTCACGGAACTTCTCGTTCAGACGTTTCACGAGCTAAGGACAGGAAAGACCGTCGAAGGAGCATCGGTGCAGCAGCCCTCAAGCGTATTGAGCACGGCCGAGGCGGTATCCGTCGCGGTGAGCGCATCGCTTCACGCGAAGTTCTACGGATCAGGAAAGTTAGAACCTTCGGAGATCGTCGAGCACCTCGTTGGTTCCGCGGTGAAAGAGCCGGATGATCGGAAGGCACTCGGGACTTACTTCGATGTGAATGTGAAGGGCCGGGCGGAACAAAATGAACTTTGGAAGCGGTATTACGCCGCTCGGAAGAAGCTCGGCAAGTAACATTAGGCCGTGCGCGGGCGAGCGAGATCGACGAGAAGTCGTTCAACGACGGTTCGCTGACTGAGGGAGCTACTCCCTTTCAAGTCGAGGTCCGCCTGAAGCAATCGCCGATACATCGTTTCCATGCGAAGTCTTCCGAAGTGATTGAGCTGTGAACGGGCTTTGTCGACGGCGAAGGGGGGAATGCCTGCTTGCTTCAATGCCTCGGGGGTGGAACGACCGAACTCCGTTTCACGAGCGGCACGCGTCAATCGCCGGAGTTGCGCGGTAATCATGGCAAGAACGCCGACCGGTGACTCCCCCGCGACGAATTGACGATCGAGCAGTTCGAGCGCCTTTCGCAAATCACCCTCCAAAATCATGTCGAAGAGCTTAAATGCATTCTCCGTCCGTGTTCCCGCGACCAGTTGGTCAACGGTGGCGGAATCGATCTCCTCTCTGTCCCCCACAAAAGATGCGAGTTTGGATAGCTCTTGATCGAGCTGGCCGAGCGTCGTGCCAGCCAACTCCACAAGCCACTCCGCCGCGGGCTTGTCGAGTTTCTTGGCATAGCGTTGCTTTGCCCAGCGAACCGCCCAGTCGGCGACATGCCAAGCCTTCGGTGCCGCTGCATCGATCGCGAGCCCCGATTGCTCGACCAGTTTCGCCAGCTTTGTCGTGGCAGGCCATGTTGACACCACGAGGAGTAATACACCGCATGGAGAGGGTTTGGCCGCCAGCGTTTCAAGGGCTGCACGATGAGCGGTAACGAACGGATCCGCCCCGTCCACGACAATCAGCCGGCAATCGCCAATAAAAGGGGGGGTGAAAAGTTCATCTCGAACCGTTGCCAGATCGACGTCGCTTCCGACATAGCTCGAAAAGGTAAAGTCGTCGGGATCGTTGCCCAGCACCCATTGGCGGACGGCAAGTGTCGATTCACGGCGAAGAAACTCCTCATCGCCGAAAACGACGATGAATGGGGGAGGGTTCCCTTTCGGAGGCTTCGCCAAAAAATCGGAACACTTCGTTACCACCCAATGACTCCGAAACCCGACACATTCGTTTCGATGCAGATAAGTTTTACGGAGCCGGAGTAAAAACGGAATGGGGCGTCCATCACGAGTCGCCACCACCAAAGCGACTTCCGTTGGATGGGAACATAGAATGTCGGGAATGAACACAGGGGAATGGCTGCCATCTATGAAGACGATCCGTGATGCGGTGCATGGTGACATTCGGCTTTCGAGCGAAGAACTTCGCTTCGTCGATACCGCGCCTTTTCAGCGGCTGCGCGGAATCAAGCAGCTTGGGACATCGTCGCTCGTCTTTCCCTCGGCCGTGCACACTCGCTTTGAACATTCGCTGGGGACGGCCTGGCTGACGAAGCGGCTGATTGAATCATTGGCTCGGAACGGGGAGCGTCTCGATGAGGAAGATGCGGGAACCGCGGTCTTGGCAGCCCTGTTACATGACATCACGCACGTTCCATTTGGGCACACCTTTGAAGACGAAAGACGTTTGCTTGAAAAGCATGATCGAGATCCGAAGCGATTGCACTACTTTCTTGAAGAGACTGAACTGGCCGCTGTGTTACGTGAACATCCGCTCGGAAAAAGGGTCGGCGATTTGCTGGCAGACCAAGCAGGGGAGAAGCCTCTCCTCAAGCAGCTTGTCACCGGTACTGTCTGTGCGGACCTGCTCGATTATTTGAAGCGGGATGCGTACCACTGCGGCTTGCACTTGGCGTATGACGATCGGTTGTTCGACTACTTCGCGGTGATTGATGGTCAACTCGTGGTCAGGTTGCACAAGCAGGGGGCGATTCGGCAGGATGTTCTCACTGAGCTGATCCATCTGCTTCAGCTTAGGTACACTTTGACCGAGCGGGTCTATTACCATCACGCCAAGATCGTTTCCGGTGCGATGGTATCCAGAGCCTTGGAACTCGCACTCGCAGCAGAGGAGATCTCGCCGCGGGACCTCTATGAGCTGCGCGATGACAGCCTGCTTTACCTGCTGACGCAGATGGGAGAAAGTGTCGACGGGCTGGAAGATTTGATGAGCGACTGGGCGTCGCGGCGGCTCTATCGGCGTGCGTATTATCTTGCTGCGGAGGGACCGGGACGTCCGGGACTCGATGCGGCATCGCAAGACAAGCTAGCGGCGGCTTACCATCACGATCAAGCGAACAGACACCGGGCGGAGGAGGAATTAGCGAATCAGCTCGGTGTGCCGAAGTCGCACGTCATCATTTATTGCCCCTCGCCGCGCATGCAGCTCAAAGAAGCGGACGTTCCGGTGGAGATTGCTGCCGGCGTTGTCGAGCCTCTTTCGAAGCTTCGTCATCCCGATGTCGAGGCTCTTGCCGCCAAACATAAAGGGCTCTGGCGGTTTTATGTTCTCGTTCGAAGGGCTGACGACACGTTGGCTCCGCGCGCCGGAGAGGTGTGTGCCACTTTCTTCGGGCACTCCAATCAGATGGACCCGAGTCCGACCGGAAAGTTGGATATGTCGCGGGATTGAAGCGGATAAACCTTTGAGTTCGATGGTCGGCAGGGTAGGGATGGTTACTCATGGTATGCAGTGGGCTGCATACCCTACATCTTTTACTCATTGTCGAAGAAGAGTCTTAACCGAACATCATCAACCAAAGAGCGGCAGGATGGGTTTGCCTTGATAGAGCTGCTTGGGAATGTTTTGGCGGTCGTGGAGTTCGGTGTCGGCGGCGATACCGAGCGCGTGATACATGGTCGCGGCGAAGTCGCCGGGAGTGACGGGATTTTGACTGGGATAGGCGGCAATTCTATCTGAAGCGCCGAACACCGTGCCCCCACGAATGCCGCCACCGGCCATCACCGCGGAATAACAGCGGGACCAATGCTCGCGGCCAGCGACGTTGCGCGTGATATGCGGCCGGCGTCCAAATTCACCCACCCACACGACGAGCGTGTCATCTAGCAAGTTCCGCTGATCGAGATCCTCAAGCAGCGCCGAAAATGCCTGATCAGAGGTGGGCATTAAGCGGTCGCGAAGCTGGATGAAGTTGTTGCCGTGCGTGTCCCAGAAGTTTTGCCCGTCGTCGTGCCAATTCACGGTGACGAGCGAAACACCGGACTCGATCAGTCGACGAGCGAGGAGGACGCATTGGCCATGTGTATTCCGACCGTACCGCTCGCGGACGGCGTCGGATTCTTGATTCAGATCGAACGCATGCTTCGTTTCAGGGCTCAAGATGAGCTGGACCGCTCGGTTGGTCAGATCGCTCCATTCGGCGGGTCCTTCGATGCTTCCCGCTTGATCAAGCTTTGAAAGAAGGGAACGGCGTGACTCGAGTCGCTCGCCCGGCAAGTCGGCGGGCAAACTGCAACCTGGCACGTGAAAACTCGGTTGATTCGGATCGCCAACTAGGAACGGATCGAAGCCTCGCCCGAGCCATCCCGCATGCTGCCCCGGAGCTTTTCCGCCGGGAGCCGCTGGGTGCGAAACGATCCAGGGCATCATGACGAACGGAGGAACGCCTCCCTGTGAGTTCGTCTCCTTCGCCAGTACTGACCCGAGGTGCGGAAAGTCTTTCGATGAGGGTGGATCAGCATCCGAAAATCGTTTTGGCGCGTAAGCCCCCGTCAGGATGTGGTGAGCGCTCGAAAGGTGCGCGGGATCGTCGTGCGTCAAGGAACGAATCACTGCGTACTTATGAGCGAGCTTTGATAGCCGAGGAAAGTGTTCGGAAATCTGTAGGCCGGGAACGGTCGTCGATATGGGTTTGAATTCGCCCCGAATCTCGTCGCTGGCATTGGGCTTCATGTCCCACGTGTCGAGCTGGCTGGGGCCACCCCACATGAAGAGGAGGATGCATCTCTTTGCCCGGCCAAAACCGGTGAGTGACGATGCCGCCTCGCTCGCTCGGATCTGTCCATTCCAAAGGTTGGGGAGCGCTAGAGAAAGGGTGCTCAGGCAACCCGCTTCCAGGGCGGCGCGCCGAGAGAGGCGCATCGTATCCCGGAATCCAGAACAGGCTGCCGATCGTCTCCGCACTCGTCGTTCTCACCCAGTTGTGTGATCCAAGCGTTATCGGAGTCTAAGCCGTATCGCTCGCTGCCGCAATCCGTAGATTACTGTACATCCATATTGTCATCAGGCATGGGGATGGGACGAATGGATCGTCTCGAATTGAGTCGATTTGTCGGGTGGCCCAGGCAACTCGTTTGCCTGGGTGCCGAAGGCACAGGAGGGTGCCCTTCTGATGGACGGTGAAAAATTCGACGATCATTTGATGCTTGCGGATTCAATGAACCGGTGCACAAACAAAATGATCGATGGCGTACTTCCTTCTCACGCTCCCCTCTTGTTGCTGCGCAACCCAGGCAAACGAGTTGCCTGGGCCACCCCGAGGGCTGGTGATTGAATAAACTCAGATAAGTTGTCCGGGCCACCCTTCATCAGGAATAGATCTCTCACTGCGATCGTTTCTGAAGAATTCGCCGCGCGAGAGCGGGATTGCGGAGGGTGAAGGCATCCTCTCCCTCATGGTGGGCGATGGAGTCGACGAACATGTTCATCTTCGCGTCAATGTCGTCGGCATGATGCACCAGGAACGCTTCAGGGATCATCGGTTCGCGAGGGGATCCCCATTCCGGCGTTCCCTGATGCGACAGGATGATGTGCTCCAAGTAAAGGAGTAGTTCCGGGTCGATGTTGCCAAGTTCGAGAGCGGCTTCGCGGACCATGTCACGTCCAATGATGATGTGGCCGACAAGCATTCCGGGAATCGTGTACTGCGCGGAATCGACGCCGAGCGCGAGTTCATGAATCTTGCCGATGTCGTGAAGGATGCATCCCGCAACGATGAGGTCCCGATTGAGGGGAGGATCGAGCTCGGGATAGTAGTCGGAATATTTCTCCGCGAGGTAAAGACCGGTCTTCACGACAGAGAGGGTGTGCTCGATGTAGCCCCCTCGATACGCGTGATGATTCTTGCAAGCGGCCGGTTGCTCGCGGATGATCTCCTCATGCTTTTTGAAGAGGTGAAGCACGAGATCGCGCAGGCCGGAATCGGTGATCGACTCGGCGATCTCGATCAATTCGTTGTAAAGGTCATCCACATTGAAACGGGTGCGGGAGAGGAACGCGGCCGGGTCATAGCCATCGGCACGATCATCGTCCGTCGCGACACGAATATTCTGGATTTCGATCTGCGGCCCGTACTGCTTGTGTTCTTGGTAAAGGGCACGAATCTTGAAGGTCTGTCCGACTTGCCAGTCATCACATGAAGCGAAGAAGGGGGAGCCATCCCACATCGGCGCGCTGACCGTTCGCTGGCGGTCCTTGAATTTCAGTTGGAAGTAAGGCTTGCCGTCCCGCGTCGCCCTTTTTTGTTTCTCCGAGAGAAGAGCGAAGAAGTCCGCCGTTTGACCCGTTTTGAGTTGAGAAAGTTCCGCACGCGCGATCTTGCCGGTGGAATCCATCGGCTTCCTCTTTGATGTCTGCTGTGATGTTTGCATCAACCCATTTATAGCGACACTTTCGAGTTGTGGGAAAGGCTTTTGTAACAGAAGGAAGAGAGCTATGACTCAGGTAGATTATTCTTAGCTTGGCCCAGTATTTACAACAGGTTGCACGTGCCGGTCTGCACAAAGAACAACAAGTAGATTGCTCACTAGCTGCGCACGGCTTTCCGGCGTCAGATCGACTAGCTTCTTTTCTGACAGATGATCGAGAGCTAATTCGACCATACCAACGGCGCCCTCGACGATCTTTGTTCGCGCGGCAACAACGGCCGACGCTTGCTGACGCTGAAGCATAGCACCGGCTATTTCAGGGGCATAAGCCAAGTGATTGAGCCTGGCTTCTAGCACTTCGACTCCTGCTTTGTGAAGTCGTGCTTCGATCTCTGACTTAAGTCGGTCGGAGATTTCATCGGTGGAACGTCTTAGTGACAGTTCCTCATCAGAGCTATCGTAAGGGAAGTGACTTGCGAGATTGCGGAGAGCCGATTCGCTCTGCAATTGAACGTAGTCTTCGTAGTCGTCGACCTCGAAGAATGCCTCTGCCGTGTTGACGACTTTCCAAACAACGACCGCCGATACCTCGATCGGGTTACCGTCACGATCATTGACCTTCGTTGTACGTCGTGCCATTTCGGACGAAGTTTGATGGCCAGTTTCAAAGTTGCGAATTCGAAGAGATATTTCTCTTTTGGTGAGGAGCGGGTTGATCCAGAGCAAACCATTATCTTTGATCGTTCCCTGATATCGCCCAAATAATATGAGAACCACCGCCTCGTTTGGATTTACCGGCAAGAAACCGAACAACAACACAAATGCAACTATTGCTGACAAGATTCCGGCTACGACATAGACGGTCGGAGGCGTAAGACTCTTAGCGGCGAACTGAAGGCAGTAAATTGCCAACACAACTAGAGATGCCAGAATGGCCGCGATGAGCCAACCGGAGATGGCTCGATACTCCTTCTCAACTACCATCATGCCTCCCCCGTGTATTCGGTTCGCATATTGCACAATATCTGTTGTTCGGAGCGTGGTGTCGCTTATTGGTTCAGCTCGCCCCCTTTGAGACGCTCGCGGAAGTTTTCGATGGTTTTCACCAAGCCTTCGCGCAACGCGATCGTCGGCTCCCATCCAAGATTCTTCCTCGACCGAGTGATGTCTGGACGGCGCTGTTTGGGATCGTCCGAGGGAAGGGGCTCGTGCTCGATCGATGTTTTGCCCCCGACGATCTCTTGGACGAGTTTAGCCAACTCGAGCATGGTGAATTCGCCGGGATTACCGATGTTGTGCGGTTCGTGGCAATCCGCTCCTTCGTACTTCATCAGCCGAAGAAAGCCCTCGATCAAATCATCGCAGTAGCAGAACGAGCGGGTTTGTGATCCATCGCCGTAGATCGTGAGGGGCTTGCCGGACAACGCCTGCACCACGAAGTTGCTGACGACGCGACCGTCGTTGAGCGCCATGCGCGGACCATAGGTGTTGAAGATGCGAACGATGCGCGTGTCGACGCCGTTGCCTCGGTAGTAATCCATGCACAACGTCTCGGCGATTCGCTTTCCTTCGTCGTAGCAGGAACGGATGCCGATCGGATTCACCTTGCCCCAGTAGCTTTCGGGTTGAGGGTGCACTTCAGGATCGCCGTACACTTCGCTGGTCGATGCTTGGAAGATTCTCGCTTTCACACGCTTGGCGAGCCCGAGCATGTTGAGCGTGCCCAGGACCGATGTTTTGACGGTCTTGATCGGGTTGTATTGGTAATGCACCGGCGATGCGGGGCAGGCCAGGTTGAAGATCCAGTCGACCTCGGCAAGGAAGGGCTGGGTCACATCATGTCGAACGAGTTCGAAGTTCGGATGGCCGATCAGGTGACGGATGTTCTGTTTGCTGCCGGTGAAATAGTTATCGAGACAGATGACGGAGTGTCCTTCCTTGATCAACCGATCAGAGAGGTGCGACCCGAGAAATCCAGCTCCCCCGGTGACAAGTACTCGTTTGGACACGTTGAACCCTCGTGAGAATGCCTTGTTTGACGGATGTCCTTGGATGGGATTGGTTTTCGCCCCACCCGACGTCTGACCTGCGTTAAACGTAAAGCATGTTTAACCGGCAAATTCGGTTATGGCAACCGCCGTTGTAATCGACACTTTCCGGCATTCGGCTACGGTCGCGCGGCGAGTTCGCCGTGAGTCCTCATTTCGACCCGTGAAGGATGCCCGCTCGGGCCGATCTTGGCGGTATGAGACAAGCCGCACTGACCTTCGATGCCTTCACCAGTTACCTGCGCCACGAATGTGGTTTGTCGGGGAACACGGTCGAAGCATACCGCCGTGATATGCGTCGTTTCGCGTCATGGATGGAGGAGGCGGGGGTCGAGGCGTGGAGCGAGCTCAGCGTTGCGAAACTGGGTGATTATCTCGCCTACCTCGCCGCGGAAAGGCTCTCTCCCTCGTCGGTGGCCAGGCACGTCGCATCGCTCAAAATGTTCTTCCGGTTTCTCGTGCTTGACGGTCATCTCGATCGAAGTTCGGCGGCACTTCTCCACCGTCCGAGCCTCTGGGAACGCATTCCTCACGTCCTTAGCGAACGGCAGGTGACGGAGTTTTTGACGCTCCCTCAGCCGAATGAAAAGCTGTTTCGCCGTGACCGCGCCTTGCTCGAAATGCTTTATGCGACCGGGGCTCGCGCTTCGGAAGTGGCAAATCTAACGCTTGGCGATCTCCATCTCGACGAGCGGTTCTGCCGCTGCATGGGGAAGGGGAGTAAGGAGCGCTTGGTTCCGTTCAGCGAACGGGCTCAGCGAGCGATCAGGGATTATCTCAATATCGAACGCCCCGCGCTTACCAAGCATGCGACGACGTCACGATTGTTCGTAAGCCGCTCCGGTCGGCCGATGACGCGCATCGATATCTGGAAGCTCGTGAAGAAGTATGCGCGCCGTCTCGGAATGGCGGCGCAGGTCAGTCCTCACACGATGCGTCACAGTTTTGCCACACACATGCTGGCGGAAGGGGCCGATCTTCGCGTCATCCAGGAACTTCTGGGACATGCCAGCATTTCAACCACGCAGCACTACCTCCGCGTGGATTCCTCTCGAATGAAACGGGTTCATCATCAGTTTCACCCTCGGGCATAAAAGGGATGGATGAGGCCGTTCCTTTGTTGTTCCCAGCGTTTTCCCCACCATAATAGGCACTTCAAGCGTCCTCTTTTCGCAATATGGGCGAAGAGGGCGGGCTCGTTTTTTGTACTACCGAGAGGATGGATAGTTTGACGACGGCTTCCACGAACAGACGTCCCCTGATGATCATTTTTCTGGTCGTCTTCATCGATTTGCTCGGTTTTGGCCTCGTTTTGCCACTCATGCCGCTCTATGCGGATCAGTTGAACGCGAGCCCGGCAACGATCGGGATGTTACAAGCTTCCTTTTCCGCGATGCAGTTCCTGTTCTCTCCATTTTGGGGAAGGCTTTCCGATCGAATCGGACGGCGTCCGGTGCTGCTCATCGGGTTAACCGGATCGGTCATCTTCTACAGCTTATTTGGTTGGGCCTCGGGGCTTGGCAATCTCACACTGATGTTCATTGCCCGAATCGGCGCGGGGATCGCCGGCGCGACGATCTCGACCGCGCAGGCCTACATCGCCGACTCGACGACACGCGAGCGCCGAACAGCGGGAATGGCGATCATCGGCGCAGCATTCGGCATGGGTTTTGTCTTCGGACCGCTCATTGGTGCGCTCGCGATCTATTGGCTGGGGGAGAATTCCAGCAGCATCGCGGCCTTTCCAGGTTATCTTGCCGCCGGATTCTCCGCAGTGGCACTTCTCCTCGCGATCTTCATTCTGCCGGAATCGCTGAAGCCGAATTCAGAGGCATCTCACAAAGGGTGGTTCAGTTTCGGGGAATTCCGCATCGCCCTTCGAATGCCCGGCGTAGCCTCTTTGATCGCGGTCTTCTTTCTCGCGACCTTCTCCTTTGCGGTGTTCGAGACGACCATCGCGCTCTTCGCGAAGCGAGTTTTCGACCTCGATCTGAAGCACAACTTTTATCTCTTCGCCTATTTTGGGTTCCTTTTGGTGATGGCACAGGGAGGCGTGCGTAGCTTCTCGAAGCGAATGTCCCCCGAGTCCATCGGTTTTACCGGAACAGTGCTACTCCTCATTGGCATGCTGGGGTTGGTCACAGCCTCTGCGATCCATTCGATCGCTCTCTTTTATGTCGTCCCGGTCATCCTCATTACCGGATTTGCTTTTTTAACGACGTCAAGCCAGTCGATGATTTCGTTACGGAGCCGTGCCGACGAACAGGGTGGAATCCTGGGGCTCAATCAGTCGACGGCATCACTGGCTCGCATCCTTGGGCCGCTCGTAGGAAATGCCACATTCGGCGTTCAGCACCAGCTTCCCTATTGGATTTCCGCAGGACTGATGGTGCTCGTCGTGGGAATGGTGATGCTTTTGCCGGCCTCTCCCAAAGAGGAGCCAGTGGCAGCAAATAGCTGACGGTCACACGATGCGGCTCGATTGTTCCAATGATCAATCTGTGATAGGCTTCAGGCGTCATGGCGGACGACAAACAACTTAGTGACGCGCTCTTTTCGCACGGTGAATCGCTAGCTGTCGGGCTAGAGATCATCGCCAGCGACTTCCTGAATTTGCCAGACTTACATATCGAGCATGGCCCCGTTCGGTTGCTGGGTCCTGGTCAGCGGCCCGATGACTGTCCTCGGCGCGGCATTCTGTTGACACATGCGGGAGAACTCGCTCCACCTTCCCAAGGAAGTTTCTCACTCGGTTGGTTCTTTCCCGAATCACTCAAGGAACTCATCACGCAGGGTGCAGATGAAGGTGAGCTTTCCTCGAAGCTCCAAGTGCTCGCGTCACAATTCGCAGAGAACCTTGGCAGCGACAAATACACACTCACCGAATCGCTCGGCAGCTTCACCGAGGATATGTGGGGAGATTATCTTCGAGGCGACTTACCCCCATACATCGCTTGGCAAAAGTTCAAGCTGACCGGCGTTCCGATGGAAGAGCTAGAGGCGTACCTCGCCTGGCCGAAATCAGTCCTTGATCGGATGTACGGCACGCCGTTGCCGACCGCCGCTACCGCGCCGAGTGTTGAATCGACGCCATCGGTTCCTACACCGCCGAAGCCGACCCGGTCCTTGTCCCCCGCCGTGCTGAGACTTCTTCGAACGCAGGTTCCCGTCATCGTCACCTTGGCTCAAAAGCACGAGAACGCCGGAAAGTTGCTGCAACTTGGGCCCGGTTCGATTATCGAGTTCAGTCAGTCTTGTGAAGAACCGCTTCAATTTTCGGTCAACAATCTCCCCATTGGCATCGGCGAAGCCGTCAAGATCGGCGATCATTTTGGTTTGAAGGTGATTTCAATCGTCCCGCCGGAGGAACGCCTGGAACGGCTCGGCGGAAAGTGGCCGTATTGACCGCCCGGGTACCTATCCGACGAACCTCTCCGTAAGATGAAATGTCGAATAGCGGGCATTCGCAAAGAATCTTCGCGATCAAAGAGAATGCGGTTCCATGCCGAGTTCCGATCGCTGATTCGTTGAGTCGAATGTGACCGATTCCATGAAACGTTCCAGGTGCCGACGATGATTCTTTTGATCGATAACTACGACTCGTTCACGTACAACCTCGTCCAGCGACTCGGGGAGTACGACCCGTCGCTCGAGATGCGCGTGGTTCGGAACGATCAAATCACGCTGGACGAGATCGATGCCTTGAAGCCGTCGCGAATCATCATTTCACCCGGCCCCTGTACGCCGGTGGAGGCGGGCATTTCGAAACAGGTCATCGAACGATTCAGTCCTACGATCCGTACCCTTGGCGTTTGCCTCGGCCATCAATGCATCGGCGAAGTCTTCGGCGGAAAAGTTGTGCGAGCCGATCGCATCATGCACGGCAAGACATCGATGATTCATCACGACAATACCGGCATCTTTCGCGGGCTCCCCAATCCGTTCGAAGCGACTCGCTATCACAGCCTCGTCATCAAGCCGGACACGCTTCCCGATTGTCTGGTGGTCTCGGCATGGACCGACCAGAACGAAATCATGGGAGTTAGACATAAGACCTATCCGCTCGAAGGGGTGCAGTTCCATCCGGAAAGCTTCTTGACCGTGGATGGTCCGAAGCTTCTCGCGAATTTCCTCGAGCAAGAGTAAGAGAGAACGGCATGCTCAGTATTGAAGAGGCGCTCGATAAGATCATCGAGCATGCCGGCAAGCAACCCGCGACCAAGGTGAATCTCGAAGATGCTCTTGGGCTGACGCTCGCCGAGCCGATCTTCGCGGATGCCGATTCCCCTCCTTTCACCAAGTCGATGATGGATGGTTTCGCGGTGCGCGCGGCTGATGTCGTTCAGGGTAAAGCAACGCTGACACGGATCGGCGAAGTCGCAGCCGGGCAATCGACGGCAAAACATCTTGAAGCTAGGCAAACGATTCAAATCATGACCGGCGCGCCCATTCCCGCCGGGGCAGACTCGGTCGTAATGATCGAGAAAACGAAGCTCGAAGCGGATCAGGTTACCATTCACGATCAGGAGTTTGCCGCCGGCCAGAACATTTTTCCACAAGGGAGTGAGTACGCGAAGGGGGAAGAGGTTTTATCCCCCGGTGCGATCATCGGGCCGGCCGAGCAAGGGTTGATGGC
Organism: bacterium; assembly: GCA_019748235.1. GTDB lineage: Bacteria > Planctomycetota > Planctomycetia > Kolteriales > Kolteriaceae > JAIEPU01. Next base: position 6,221 of record JAIEPU010000162.1, on the reverse strand, counting down.
GAGTGTCGGTGCGGTCCGCCCGAGCCTGCACCGGACGGTGCGCGTCGCGATCCTTTCGACGGGTGACGAGATCGTTCCCGCCCACGAAAAGCCTGGTCCGAACCAGATTCGCAACTCGAACGAGTGGACGCTGGCGGCCCTCGCCAATCAAGCGGGTTGTCATGTCGAACGGCTGGGCATCGCGGGAGACGACGAGCGAGAACTCAAGGAGAAGATTCGGAGCGGGCTGAGCGCCGACGTGCTTCTGTTGAGTGGCGGCGTGTCGGCGGGGAAGCGAGATCTCGTCCCCCGCATCCTCGAAGAACTCTCCGTCATCGAGGTTTTTCACGGCATCAATTTCAAGCCAGGCAAGCCGATGTGGTTCGGCAAACGGCTCGATAGCATCATCTTCGGCCTTCCCGGCAACCCGGTCAGCGTGCTTGCCTGTTTCGAAGTCTTCGTCCGAACCGCCATCAACAAAAGGCAAGGACACCCAAGCCCCAAACCATCGATGCAGCAATTGCCCCTCTCAAACGATGTGAAGTATCCGACTCGCCGTGTGACGTATCATCCCGCCCGCATCGTTCAGACAACAACCGGCCCCGTCGTCGAGCCAGCTAGTTGGCAAGGCTCCGCCGACCTTCGCGGGTTGACGAAGGCAAACGCCCTCGTCGCGTTTCCAATCGGTGAGGGGTATTTCAAGAAGGGTGATCTGCTGTCGGTGTTGGCGTTGTCGGGACGAGGGTAAGGGGATGATTGAAAATTGTTACTGGCCGGTGCCATGCTTCACGCTTGCGTGAGCATGGGGTTATTCGACTCTTTTTCACCGCGATGTGTCAACATGTCCACGCGAGCGTGGACATGGCACCCGAACATAATTGATTTATCTGATAGTGGGGGTATTCCCGCGATCTATCCTCCACAAGCCAGAGCCGGGTGGCATGCCTCACGCTTGCGTGAGCATGGGTCTTAGCGACCAATTTCGAGCCATCGATCGCTTTGCAGCCGAATCTTTCCGATCGATCACATCGTTGGCAACGATTCTCTGTCTAACCGTAGTAAACCAGCGCCTGGACTTTCCCATTCGCGAGCACTCGACCAAGGCCATTCGGAGGCTTGTCTGCATAGTTCCCGTCGGACGGGGTTATTATGAAGGTACTCAATGGTCTTTAAGATCGTTGACGGCTCAGTCACATTTCGGTCATATCCTCCACCACGTTGCCAGAACCGATGATGCCGAGTGCCATTAGGTTGAATGTCCTCTAGTCGAGTCAAATACTCCGGAGCATTTTGCTTCAAGAACACGAGGGCTCTCTTCGAAACCGATTGCTTGAGCGTGCTCAGGATCTTTGAGATCGAATACTCCTGCTCCATTGGCCAAATCAACATGTGAACGTGCTCCGGCCTGATGACATAGGCCCAAAGATGGAAATCGTGCTTAGATCGAGCCTGGTCGATGGAATCAATCATCCATTGTCGAGACCGGTCGCTGGACAGGAAGACTTGCCGCCGAAAACAGGAAAATGTGAGGCTGTGAGCGTGACCTGATTCATTCCATCGCCGGCATGACTTTCGGAATGAGTTCATGACGTAGCTACTTGAAAATAGGAAAAAAGAATTGCGTACTAAGTCTCATGATTTCGTGCGATTTTCAAGCAAGAGTAGCATTTCACAACATGTCCACGCGAGCGTGGACATGGCACACATCGGCGCGTTCTGATTCTCGGGTGCCATGCTTCACGCTTGCGTGAGCATGGATTTATACAAGTACGAGTTGGATTCGCATTGAGCCTACACTAAGTCAACTCATCACGCGTGGGCGGGCGAACGGATTTAATGAATCTGGAGGAGCAGGCAGCTATCCGCTGGTAATTCGCACGAGCTTCTTCAAGGGAGTCTTCGTTCGCTCCTCCTCGAAAAGTCGGGTCATCAAACTGGACTTTGTCATCTTCCCAGAAGCAAACGGGGCAGATCTCGAATGATCCAGGTGGCTCGTTCGACAATGTGCGACAGCCACAGCACGGGCAACGGCGATAAGGCATTTTAGAATCTCAAATGCTGAAATGGCGATCATACACGCCCCTAAAACCAACCCCGCTTATTGACGATGTAGTCCTGATAGAAGTCGTCGTCGCTTTTGGCGAGGTAGATGACTCCTTCGATGATGCCGATGATGTGCATGACGAAGGCGCTCATGCCGAAGGTGAAGATGAACCCCACGACGGTAACGAGGAACATGATCACGCCTTGCCTCGTCAGGCCGAGGACAAACTTGTGGACGCCGAACGAGCCGAAGAGAATCGCACATACCGCGGCGGCGATCTTGCGGGCGAAGAGATCGGAATTAGAGGGGCGTTCGGGGAGAGGCGGACGTTCGCCGAGCGCGACGCCGATCTCATTGTGGACGGCATCCATGAATTGTTCGTGGATCGGCCTTTCCGGCTTTGGATTGAAGATCGCGCGGACTTCTTTCGCTGTCACCCAGTCACGCATGCCGGTGCGCCAGACATAGTCAGTGGGAGTGATTTCGCCGACCGAGGCGAGCATCTGGAGATCAGAAAGAGTGACCGGTCCGTTTTGTTGCCCGTTCTTGGCGTAAAACCACTGATCGTCCACGATCGTCTCCTTGAAACACCGCTCCATCGTCAACATCATTCGCCCCTTTCCCCGTCTCTTCCAGAAAGTTCTTCGCGGGGTCAGGGCGAATATTGGCGGAGCCAGGACCTATTTTCGTTAAATCCAAGGCTGCCAGTCACCCCAGTTGTCGAGATACTGCTGCAAATGGGGGTGTCTTTGGAGCTGGCTTTTGATCCACTCGTGCGCCCCTTCGATCCGGTTTTGTTCGTCCTCAAGCCGGAGTTCCCCCGTCATGACGCGGGTTCGTAGGAACACGAAATAGGTATCAAGCACGTCATACATGCAGTAGTCATTGATCTGCCGAACTTTACCTTCACGGAACATGTTCCAGACGTCGGCTCCCGTCGTCGTCATCTTTCCTGGCTTACCGAGCAGTTTTGAAAGGAGATTGAGTCCTCCCGTCATCGGGACCGCGCCGTGGTTACTCATCCAATCGGCCAGGTCGAGATGTCCCTCGGCATAGCGATGTCGTCGACCAAACTTTTCGAGAAAGTGCTCCGGCGCCGAAATCCCCCAGCGGAAAGCGGCGAGTTCGAGGACCGGAAGATCGAAGCCTCGCCCATTGAACGAGACGAGCGTGGAACGATATCGACCAAGCCCCCGCCAAAAGTCAGCGACGATCTCGATCGGACGAAACTGCGGCGTATCGAGGCAGGTGATCGCTTGCAGCGAAAAGTCAGCCGCGACCCTGGCGACGCAAACAGCGACCGGATAACAGAAATTGATCGGGACGAAGTCGGATTTGCCCCCACTCTTTTGCAAGGCATCTCGCCTGGCTTGTTCCACGGCCGCGACAGGATCAAGCGATTGGCCGGGATACGCGACTTTGGAAAGAAGGATGCCGTCAGGAACCGTTTCAATGTCGACGATGAGATACGCGGGGTCGGCAGGTGGAGTCATGAAACACTCCTGACGGTCCAAAATATTCTTCGGTGCGATCCGTTCACCGAACGCATTCTACGCTCTTTGCGTGAGGTTGCGATGAAGGTGTCCGTTGGCATTCATTACGGCGTCGGTCGCTGGGCGAGTTCCTCGGGCCGGCGAATGTGCATCATGACGGGCGGAGAAGCCTGGCCGTCGACTTCGTTGGCGCGAGCAAAGAACGGTCGATCGGCGTTCGGTACAAATGGACGAGCCGTCAGGAAGAATTCGCGTTCGTTCTCGCCTGGAGGAATCAGGATTCCATTGAGGCCGATATTGTCGACGATGACGCCGTGCGGGAGGCCGGGCATCTCAAATGTCACCCGATCGTTGTGGCCGTGCCGTTCGATGATGAGTTTGGCGGAAACTGTCTTGCCAGGCGCGAGCGTAATCTCTGCCGGTTCGACACGGACGGTGATTGCCGGCTTGTCTATGAGGTTGATTCCCGTCATTCCATCGACGGGATGAGTCACCGTTGCTCCATTGATTTGGGAGGTGGCAACGATGATGGCGTTCTTCCATTGTTCCGGCGTGGGAACCGGAGCGTCCGGGGCGGCATTGATCACCGTTGAGACCGATTCATGTCCGGGTTCGATGCTGATGGGACTTGGAACGGAAAGCCCTGGCGGAAGGTTTTGCAGGGCTATTTCAATCGATCCTTCGAATCCGTCGATTCGCTCGGCGGAGAAGCTAATCTCGCGGCCGCTTCCTCGATGAACGCTTGGAGTGCGATTGTTGAGGGTGATTCGGAAATCGGGCGCAGGCTTGCGAGCAATTAAGCGATAGGCGAAGGCGGGGCCGCCGGTGCTCCGTACGTCGATGACGCGGAGGAGATATTCACCATCTTCCGGCGCGGTGAAGACAATGCGAGAGTCCGAGCCGAGTCGCCGATCGGTGGCATCGTCATTCGTGTAACTGAGTTTGAAGACCGGAAGGCCGTTTGAGACGAGTGTCGTTCCCGGCGCGACGGGCCGGACGATGTAGACCGAGTCTTCGAGCGCATGGGTCGTGCTGCTGGTGTCGAAATAGGTTCGGCGCTGACCGCCAACCGAGTAAAAGAGAAATCCGGAATCGGGTCCGCGCGGGTGACGGAAGAGTTTGGCGACTTCGCCGTTCATGTACATGAGCTCGTTGAGTTCCATTTCCTCCCAATTCTTGCAGCGAATTTCGAGTTGGGCGGCGTCGATGTTGCGGAACTCGATATAGGAGTCGCGGACCGCTTCGAGCCAGACTCGGTCGATCGGTTGGCCGTTAACAGAAAGAATGTCAATCCGTGTATCGATCGGCGAACCTCGCCGAGCGGCGTCAACTTCGAATATCCAATCCTCTCCCTTTTTCGCCGTGAAGCGATAGAGATCAGAGTCGTGCGCGCTCTCGATGCGGCCCGCCGTTTCGCCGGGAAGTGTAATTCTGGTGGCATTGTTCGGCTCATTGTTCGGCTCGGTCTCGACAATGCTTGTTCCAACTGCCGCGATATTGAAGGGGCGGCGGAGACGGTACTTGGCCACGTCAATGGGAACGGTGTATTCGCCCCCGTTCTGAGGATGAGCGGTTACTTTGGTGCCAGCCGCGATGTTGGGGCCGATCAGAAGAACGTCATTGTCTTTGCCGACAGGGATCGTCAGTGGATGAACCGCGAGCACATAGGGAAGCGCTCCCATCGTCAGTCGGTAGGTGTGCTTATCGGACCCGCCAAAGGTGAGATCGTGAACAGTCACTGAGTACTTGCCGTCCGCTGGCGAAGTCCACTGAAGAAGAGGGTCGGTCTGACCATTTGTGTCGTTCGTCGTGGCGATTGTTCGACCTGACGAATCAGCGAGGGAAAGGACGAGATTCGCGGAGGAGCCGAGATCGGCGGTGGATGCATCGAAGACCAGCGTTTCACCAGCTTTGGCTTCGAAGATGAAACGATCCTCGTCGCCGGGAGTGTTGAGGGCACCCCACGCGTTGACGGGGAGTGAAACGAAGTTTGCCATCGCGGGAAGATTATTCGGTTCGTGTTCAACGATCGACGCGATGTCATCAATGAAGACTGCGACCGGTTCAGTCTGTCCGCCCGGTGTCACGATTCGTATCTCTTGACGGCTTCGGTTAAGGTCCTGACGAGCTGTTAAATCGACGGAGATCTTCGTTTCAGTGGGGGCGGGATCCTTGACGATCGTGGCGGTCAAACCCTCGTGCGACGACTTGACCTCCTTCGCTTTGGAAAGATTCGTTCCCGTCAACTCAATTCGTAGAGTCGTTCCCTTCATAATGCCGATGGGTGATCGATTGACGAGCGTCGGGGGCTGTGGAGGCTTCTCGGTGGGAGCGATGTCCTTGATCTTTGAACCGTTTGCGACATCGTAGAGAGCTGCCGTTCCGTTCTGACGGGTGACAAGGAGTTGTTTGGCGTCGGGGGAAAAGAGAATCGCGCTCGGCCAATCGGGTTGCTTTTCGAGAACGCGAATCTCCTCGACGGCGGGAAGTTTCCAGAGCTTGACTGTCTGATCGGTGGCTGCCGAGGCGAGCAGGTCACCCGCTTTATTGATCGAGAGCCGGAGGATCGCTCCCTCGTGGCCGAATCGTGAAATCGCAATCGCGTTCGTCCCCTCGGCGGCCATCGGACTGACATCCCAAACACGAATGCGGTTGTCGACGCCTCCCGCGAGCACGCGATGACCATCCGGCGTGAACGCGACAGC
>JAIEPU010000013.1 GCA_019748235.1 bacterium | reverse complement strand
CCACGAACGCATTCGGCATGGGAGTGGACAAGGCCGATATCCGCGCGGTGCTGCACTACAACTTGCCGGGCACGCTTGAGGCGTATTATCAAGAGGCTGGTCGCGCGGGGCGGGACGGCAATCCCGCTCGCTGCGAACTCCTCTATTCTCCCTCCGACCGCCACATTCAAGAGTTCTTCATCGAGGGAGAATATCCCGACCGCGCGATTGTGATGAAGGTGATGGCTTTCCTTCGTGCCCAGGCGGACGATCTCATCGAGTTGACGCGTCAACAAATCAAGGAACGGTTGGACGGCCAAGTAAGTGACATGGCGATCGGAGCGAGTCTTAAAATTCTCGAATCCGCGGGAATTGTCGAACGCCTTCGCGCGCGTGAGAACATGGCGATCGTAAGGCTCCATGAAACGGGTCCCGATTTGGGCGATCTCGTTCCCTCGTCATCAAAGAATCAGGCTCGCGTCATCCGCCATCTCGATCGATTCGTTGGTAAGCGTCGGGGAGAGGACGTTTATTTTCATCCTTCAGAGATGGCCGATGAACTCGGAATGGATCGAGGAACGTTCACTCATGCCCTTCGCGAACTAACAGAGCGTCTCAATGTCGAGTACATTCCGCCATTTCGAGGGAGTGCGACTCGTTTGCTCGACCGCACAACTCCGGAAAATGAAGTTCACATCGACTTTGATGCCCTTCATCAGCAAAAGATGCGTGAGTATGAGAAGCTCGATCGAATGATCGATTATGCCCAAGGGCGTGATTGTCGGCGGGCGGCGATTCTGCGCTATTTCGGCGAGTCTTGCGGGCCTTGTGGCAATTGCGATTCTTGCCAGCGGGAACGAGCCACGCCTGCCCAGCCACGGACGACCATCGATCGAGAGGCGCTCCGCATCGTACTTCGAAACGCATTGGAATCCGCTCGCGATGTGAGTGGGCGAGTCGGTAAGACAGCTCTCGCCGGCGCGCTGGCGGGGTCGAAGTCACAAAAGAGCAATCGGGCCGGAATGTCCAACAAGCCGTGGTTCGGCTGTTTCACCAAGTGTAAGCAGAACGATGTGGTGACGCTTTTGCATGCCATGCAAGATGCGAAGTTACTGCAGCAGGCAGGCGATCCGATGCGGCCGACGGTCGCGCTCAGTCAAGCGGGGTTCGATCTCTTGGATGGTCGGTCGGAGTTTCCCGAGGATTTGCCGATCGATCTGGACGTACTGGCTCAACTCTGCAAAGGGGTCCGTGCTTCAAGTCCTTCCGACAGCGTCATGCAAGAGACCGAAGGCCCTACCTCGGTCCATATGGACGAAGACATTGAATGGACCTGCCAGTTGATTGAAGCTGGTTTTGAGTTGTATGAGTGCGCTCCCATCAGACGACTTCCTTTGACGACCATCCTCGAACAATTACTCATCGCTATCAGGCAAGGGCGCAATCTGGAGCGATCCGCGTTTGAGGAAACGCTCGCCGATCCTTCCGCGGAGAAGATGCGACAATCTGTCCTCAGGGTGATTGATGACATGGAATAACGTTCGTTTCAAATCGCCTCGCAACGAGGTTTACAGGATCTTGTTTCAATTGTCCGTGAAGTGATGATGTCTGAAATTGGAAACCGGGTTATCCGTAAATGGGCGGGAACTGTTTTTTAAATGTTGAGAAGAACGCGCTGCTCCACGTTTTCTCGGCTCCGGAAGAACACGTTCGCCGCGAAAGATTGGTACAATTTGACGGAGGCGTCCTTCGAAGGCTGGGGTGATTTCACGGCGACGCATAAGAGAGAGGATTCACGTTGCCTTCTCTTTCCAGTGAACTCCTGACGCGCGCGGTCGGAATCTTTCTGGATCACGCTTACCCGGAAGGGAACGTACCGACGAACCGAAGTCAATTCGTCGGTTGGTCTGATTCGACAGCGCTGGAAGTTTTGCTTCAGACCAAGGGCGTCGAGCGGCCCGCAGAGAACGATCCGAGTCAAACGGTTCGTTATGCTCTGCGCGTGGGGAACCAGTGGTATCCTCACATGAAGATTTTGGTTTGCGCGACCGGGTCGGAGAACGACATTATTTTCGCGGTGGATACCCATGACCAATTGAAATTACCTCCTGGGTCCTCGGAAGAAGCCGTATTTCGCGAATTGCAAGCTCGAAACCAAGAGTTGGCTCGGCATGTAGAGAACCTGTGGGAACAGTCAGGAGTACCGACGCAAGCGGGAGTTCTTCGCCAATATCTCGCGAACGCTCGGTCTCCGCGACCAGAAGGATGAGCGGGACGTATGACGGTCGCCGTTCTAAATTCAGTGGATGTCGCACTTGACCCGTCCGGTCAAGATTTGGGGAACGGGCCCATGGGTGGTGGGAAAGTTCTAGTGGTCGAGGACGAGCCCGTCATTGGCGAGCTCATTCGCGACATCCTGGAATTGCATCACTACGAGACGCAGCTTGCCTCGACCGGCAAAGAGGGCCTCTTTCGCGCCGAGGATTGGCAGCCTGATGCGGTCATCCTCGATTTGATGCTTCCGGACATCGATGGCTTCGAAGTCTGCCGCGCGATGCGGTCAATCCTTCATCACAAATCTCCCGGCGTGCTGATGTTGACCGGGCTTCTTACTTATGAGGGCCGCTTGCGAGGATTTCGCGCGGGAGCCGATCGATTTCTCCTGAAACCTTTCCAGGTTCCCGACCTCGTTCGTCAACTGGAATCAATCTTTTCGGAGTACAAAGCGCATCGGCAGGAGGGCTTGCGGCACCAAATACCCCTCGTGTTCCAAAGCGATGGGAGCTCTTATGAGCAAGTCCAGAACCTAATGCTGGAATTAGCTCGGTCGACTCCTCTTTCCCCCACTGACATTGAATCGGTGGGCGCGGCCATTGTGGACCTCGGCCGCCGCGTGACAAAGTGGTCCATCGACCATGAACTCCTGCCTTCCTTCGTTCTTCATTGCCTGATCTATCGTGACCGCTTGGAATGCCACCTCGGCTCCGCGGCTAACCCGGAAAGTGACGAGGCGCTTCGGTGGCAGGAAACGATCCGGCGCCGTTTCCAAAGTTCTTCTCTCGCGATTGATCATGCTTTGGGAGACATCTCCTTTTCTGATTCTCAAGCGACCGTCATTACCCGCCGAATGTTTACCGATCTGCTGAATGACTCCTTCTAGTGACCCCTCCTGAAACAGTATCGCGAACAAATCAGCCAACGCATCTCACGCTGTCAAAACGGTGAGGCTGGGCAAAATCGATACATTCCCTGCGATCGTGTGAAGTACGGGACCTTGGTCGTCGATCCTAGAGAAGGGGATCAGTGCGCCCCAGATCATATGCGTTGTTTAGGTGATCTGGGATGTTTGTTGTCGCCGTTTGAGGCGACCCCCTTGGATTGCTGATCGGGAAGGGTGTGCGGAAAATGGCTACCGCCAGCAAAGACGATCCGGCCAGCAAGGAATTGGACCCAGTCTACCTCGCGTTTGTCGCGATTGGTGGCATGGTTGAATTCATCCTAAGCCTTTTGCTTTGGTTGATCACGCAGCGTCCGTATCCGAAGACGCTGTTGCCCAACTTCTATCAGGTGGGAGTCCGCAGTGTTCCCGTCGTGTCGATTACCGGCATGTTCATTGGAATGGTGCTCGCGGTTCAGACGTACGATGCGTTTCGAACAATGAAGCTGGAAAGTCGCCTAGGCACCGTCATCAACCGATCGATGGTGACGGAATTGGGCCCGGTGCTCGCGGCCACGATGATGGCCGGCCGTATTGGTGGGGCAATGGCGGCAGAGATAGGGACGATGAAAGTAACCGAGCAGATAGACGCCCTGCGCTGCCTGGGGACAAACCCGATTCACTACCTGGTGGTCCCCCGATTCATCGCGTGCGTCACGCTGATTCCTGTACTTTCAATCATCGCGGATTTTGTCGGCATTCTGGCCGGCGCCCTCGTGAGCACGACAGTGCTCCGCGTGGACTCGTTTTACTATTGGCAACACTCGAACGCGCTCGTCGGGTTATGGGAAGTCTTCACGGGACTCGGAAAGGCGACGGTCTTCGGCGCGGAAATAGCGATCATCAGTTGTTATCGGGGTTTTCAATCGGGGGCCGGGGCCGAGGGAGTCGGCCGCTCCGCCACACAGGCCTTCGTGCAATCCTTCATCGCGATCTTAGGAACGGACTTCATTCTCTCCGTGACGTTCAACAACATCTATTACTCGCTTTGGCCGGATGCGGAGATCGAACTGTGATGACCGGGACGGATCAGCCGACCGTCCCCGAGGCGGTCGAAGATGAGAACGGAGATAGCTTCCTCCGTGTCGAGAACGTGACGGTCCGGTTTAGCCAGACCGTTCTTCGCGATATCAGTTTCACGATTCGTCGTGGACAGACGCTCGCGATCATCGGCGAAAGCGGGTGCGGAAAGACGGTACTCCTGAAAACGATCATGAACCTTGTTCAGCCCTCAAGCGGACAGGTCCTGTTCGACGGTATTAACCTCGCGAAGCTTGGAGAGCGAGCGCTGACGCAGCAGCGACTTCGTTTTGGATTCGTGTTTCAGGGAGCGGCTCTTTTCGACAGCTTGACGGTCTATGAAAACGTCGCGTTCGCGCTGCGTGGGCACTTCAGCATGACTGAATCGAAAATACGTCAGATCGTTCGTGACCGCCTCCTTGAAGTGGGGCTGAGCACCGACATTGTCACTCGTAAACCTGCGGAGTTATCGGGTGGCATGCGAAAAAGGGTTGGCATTGCCCGCGCGGTTGCGACCAATCCAGAAGTCATGCTCTACGACGAACCGACCACCGGTCTCGACCCCATTATGAGCGACGTGGTCAATGAGCTCATGATCTCGACTCGCACGAATCACAAGGTGACAAGCATCGTCGTGACGCATGACATGAAGTCCGCGATGAAGGTCGCGGATCGGTTGATCATGCTGTACCCAATCTCGCGGCTCCATCCAAGTGAGCCGCAGATTCTCTACGACGGACCCGCGAATCAGGTGGAACGATCTTCGGACCCGCGAGTGACGCAGTTCGTTCACGGCGAAGCTCGCGACCGATTGATGGAACTCTCACGCAGCAGCTTTGACGGATGAGTGGACCTTGAGATGGGATGCTGCCGGCAAAGAAATGTTTGGCGGTGGCGCGGAGTGGACGGCCCCTAAAGGATGGGACCATGAACGAGCAACGGATGCAGTTCTCGCTGGGCGTTTTGGCGCTGATCTCGCTGATCGCGCTCGCGAGTATCATCGTTTGGTTCGGCAATTTCAACAATGTGTTTCGTGCGCATCGGACTTACTATGTCCTGCTCGAAAACGCCCTAGGTGCCGAGCCCGGCATCCCGGTTCGCCGGGCGGGAATCCGCATTGGCGAAGTCAAAAGTGTCGAGTACGACGACGAAGCGAGCAAAGTCGCGCTCACGATTCAGCTCGATGGCGACAACCTGATGCGTGAAGGAGATGAGCCGAGCCTGAAGTCTCAGGGGTTCTTGGGAGACACTTATCTCGACATTGCCACGCGCATGGATATGCGCGGCAAGCCGAACAGGCCGCCCATTCCACCTGACAGCACCCTCGAAGGGCGCCCATTGACTGATCCGAGTCAGATCGTTTCCGAGGCGACGGACCTGGCTCCGAATGCGAACGAAGCGCTCATTCAGTTACAAAAGGCCTCGAATCAGTGGGCCGGAGTTGGAGAGCGAGCGAACCGCTTGATCGATCAGAATGAGCGGCGCATTAACATCATCGCTCAGGATACGACAGAGGCGATGGAACGCTTGAATACCACGTTGGAAAGTATCAACAATGTGCTCGATCCGAAGACGCAGGAGAATCTACGCATCACGCTCGAGAACGTCCGCAAGTCGAGTGAAAGTCTTCAACCTTTGATCGATTCCAGCAACAAAGCCATTTCGCAAATTGCCGACACGACGCAAAAGCTCGATGAAATCGCCACCAATATGCAGAAGATCACAAGGCCACTCGCCGAGCGGAGCGAGACCACGATGAAGAACCTCGATGAATCAGTCGCATCGATGAACTCGTTATTGGGTGATTTGAGCGGCATCGTTCGTCAATTTCGCCAGACAGATGGAACCATTCAACGCCTCATGACCGACCCCTCCATTTTCCAAAATGTGGAGGAAGCGAGTGCCATGCTGGTCAGCAGCCTGTCGGAACTCGAGCCGATCATGCGTGACTTGTCCGTCTTCGCGGATAAGATCGCCCGTCATCCGGGAGAACTCGGTGTGCAGGGAGTCGTCACGCCCGATGCCGGCCTCAAGGAGATTCCTCCAAAGACCGCAAGACATGGCATCCTTCATCGGCAGTAAACGTGGTTTGACGCACGAGTCATGAGTTAGCCAGCCGCACCGCTTGCTTTCAGTTCGCGGAATCGGGCGCGTACTTGATCGAAGAATACTTTCGCTTCAGGCCGACGATAATCGCGATACGTCCACGGCCAAAAGTCCCAATTCCCCTCGCGAAGATAGAGAGTCACCTCGACGAAGATTCCCTGGCCGACGTAGATGCGATGGGCATGATTTTTCGTCGAGGCAAGCATCACCTTACCTTCGTCTACCATTCCAGGGTCGATATTGATGGGACGAGGAACATCGAGTGGGATTTCTGCCGCGATCTCAGCTTCAATTTCGTTGGTGTGAATCTTCAATTCGCCGAGTGACGATTGATCGATTAAACGATCGAACGCAATCCATTCTTTCTGAACCCCCGCTCCCATCGTCCGTTCATAATATTTGGTGTCGTCGAAGTGAAAGCGGGGACTGCGAATAGTAATCGGGCCAAAGAGCGAAGTCAGTCTTTGCTCCGTGGCCTCGATAACTTCCGTACTCTTACTGAAGAGTGCGAAGAAGAGGAGCGCATCGGTCGCGTTCGATCGAATCTGCCCCACTTCATCACTCTCTTGGTTGGCATGGAAGAGACGCTTGATGCATCTCGAGAAGGGATGGGCCGTTATTCATCCGCAGTCACGGTCTTGAGCATGTTGATGAAAGCTTTCTCTTGCGCATCGATGGTTTTCTTTGGTCCCACGACCCGAAAGAAGTAGGGGCCATTTTCGACGGTTTCCACGACGGCGGCAAGCATTCGCCAGTCCTTCATGAGTTCTCCCTGAGGAGCCGCGGGGAAAGGCTTGTACTCATAGGTTCCAGATGCGTCGAGTTTGGTAATGTCGAAGTCGCCGACGGTGAACTTTTCGATCTTCTCCTTGCCTTCCAAAGGCTTGAACTGTCCGAGCCAGCGAGCGATGTTTTGATCCACCGATCCCCCTTGATCGGGCCCGAAATAGAAGACGGTAAGCTCGATCTTTCCCTTATCCCCTTCTGCCAATGGAATGCCGAACTGGGCGACACGCATGGTGTTCGACGGAGCTTGTCGCTTCCATGCCTTAGGGACGATGTATTTCGCAGGACCGATTTTGACGACATCCGTCGGCTCTTCCTTCGGCTTATCCTCGGACCAAGCCGTTAAAGGCATCGACATGACTGCCGCTGCCGCCAAAAGCATTCCGTATTTCATTCCCGATTCTCCGTCATTCAGATTTCGTTGAGTGTTACCGTTCGTGAACCTGACCGTTGACCCCTCATATGGTAAGCAAATCAGTTCCGCTGTGGGGCGGAATTCGTTGGATGAAACGATCTTCAAGTTCGGTTCATGAAATCGCATCGTCCGATTCTTCGTCCGTGAGAGGGGCGGCCGCCCCGGCGAACCGAAGGGCCGCATTCCCGTCCGGAGTGATGCGATAACACGATTCGAGTCGACCGGCGGTCTTGAAAGAATCGCCGTGCACCCGAGTTTCGATCCATCCTCCCGCCAAAAGGAGGCCGTGGAGCTTATTAATTTGCTCGGTGGTGCAACTCGGCAATTCCATGATCCGGTCATGCCACTCCGCGTCCGGCTTCTGTTTCTTGAGGGCTGAGTATGCCGCCAACAGCGCGTGAAGCTTGGGATCATTCCGTAGTGCTTCATGGCCGATGATCATGATTGCCGTCCTTGAACCGAGTCGTTCTGGTGCCGATTTTCCTAAGTGATGATCGGACTCCGCGCCTGCGCCGCCTCTTCCATGAACTCCTGAACCCGGCTTGCAATTTCTTCTGGGTGAGTGGCCAAGCCCTCGAGCAGAAGCGAGCTGTAATAGAGCTGTTCTCCCACGCGGCCGATGAATTCGTCATGCTGAGCGTTCGCGGAAAGATCGCATAGCCGGCGAATCAGCTTCGCTCGCGGGTTGACTTCGAGAATGCGGGGCCCAAGCTGGAAGTCCTTATTGGAGAGCATCATCAGCTTTTGCATTTGCGCGCTCAGACTCCCGTCAGGATTGACGAGGCAGCAGGGACTATCGATCAGCCGTTCGCTTCGGCGAACGTCCTGCACACGATCGCCGAGCCGCTTCTTGAAAACATCGATCACCCGACCGAATCCGGTCGCATCGGGCTCGTCAGCCTTCTCTTTCTTCTCATTCTCGGTTTCCTCGCCTGCGGGAATATCCAGATTGGCTGCATCGATCGATTGTAGATCGAGATCCTTGTACTTGCCGAGCGTCGTCATCGCCCATTCATCGATCGGCTCGGCCAATAAGATGACCTCGATCCCACGTTTGCGGAAGATTTCGAGATGCGGGTTCCGATTGATCGAAGCGAGGTCAGGCCCGCCGAGATAGTAAATGTGTTTTTGCGTGGTCCCCGCTCTTTCGAGATATTCATCAAGGGTCGTAAGGGTCCCTGCCTCCGTCTTGGTCGAAGGGAATCGTAAGAGGCTCGCGATTTTCTCGCGATTCTCGAAGTCGATGCCGACTCCTTCTTTGATTGCATTGCCGAACTGGCTGTAGAACTCGGCGAACTTCGCGGATTCGTTCTTCGCCAATTCGCTCAGCTTTTCGAGAACCTTCTTTACGAGCAGTCGCTTGATCTTTTGAAAGACCGAGCTGTCCTGGAGTGTTTCTCGCGAGACGTTGAGCGGGAGATCCTCTGAGTCAACGAGTCCGTAGAGGAATCGCAAATACTCAGGGAGCAGTTCACGACAATCATCTTGAACCAGCACTCGCTTGGCGCATAGGTGCAGTCCATGCTCCGTCCTGCCGAAGCCGAGTCGTTCGAGATTCGTGGGAGGACAGTAGAGGAGCGCGTGAAACTGAATCGGTGAATCGGTAGAGAAGTGGAGATGCCAGAGGGGCTTCTCCGCCGAGTGATGCGTCAGATGTTGGTAGAAACCATCATACTGCTCCTCAGTCAGTTGATTCTTCGGCTCGACCCAAATCGGTTTGACGTCGTTTACAAGTTGGTCGCCGATTTTGATCGGGTGAGGAATAAAGCTGGAATAAGTTTTGATGATCTGACGAAGCCGATGCTCATTCGCAAAGTCTTTCGTCTCCTCCTTCAAGTGAAGGACGACCTGGGTTCCTCGCTCTAATCCCTCGCGAGGCGCGATCGTGAAGCTGCCGGTTCCCTCTGATTCCCACACCCATCCATTTTGTTCGGTGTAGCTGCGCGTTCGGACTTCGACAGTATTGGCGAGCATGAACGCGGAGTAAAATCCAACGCCGAACTGTCCAATGAGATTAACGTCCTTCTTCGCGTCACCGCTTAGCTTGCTGATGTATTCAAGAGACCCGCTCTTTGCGATCGTGCCAAGATTGTTGACGAGATCTTGCTCGGTCATCCCGATGCCGTTGTCAGAGATCGTCAGCGTGCCGGCCGTCGGATCGGGGATCAGCGTGATGACGAGCTCCCCCGTCTCCTTGTGGCTAGGATCGGTGAGCGAAACGTGCCGCATCTTGTCGAGGGCGTCAGAGGCGTTCGAGACCAATTCCCGAATCGCGATATCGCGGCTTTGATAAAGTGAGTGGGCCAAGAGGTGCAATAGCTGTTTGATCTCGGCCTGGAACGTAAACTCTTTCGCCGAAGTTCCGGCGGACATAGTCGCCTCCATGGTTAGCGTCACAAAGGATGAGTCAGTTCCCCTCTTGGAACGGAATATTCACATCGCCCGGTTCCGGCCAGCCGTCTCCAAGATTGATCGCTATTATATCGGCATGGGAAGGGATGCAGCCGATCGCCTCCAAGGAAAGCTCAGGTATGAACATCGCCGAGTCCGTCATTCGATCGACGTTGATGCGAATTCGGGGCTTGAAAAAGTCCTATCGCACGACGGGGGGCGAGCTTACCGTGCTCGATGGGATTGATCTCGATCTCGAAGGGGGGGATGAACTTGCCATTACGGGGCCCTCTGGTTCCGGAAAGAGCACTCTCCTTCATATTATCGGGGGACTTGACACTCCCACGGCGGGGACGATCGATATCGATGGACGTTCACTCGCCGAGCTATCGAGTCGCGACCTCGCCGATTATCGGAGCCATTCGGTCGGATTTGTCTTCCAGGATCACCACCTCTTACCGCAATGTACCGTGCTCGAGAATACGCTCATTCCCACGCTTGCCGCTGGTGGCGCGACGCGAGAGCGAATCGACCGTGCCCGTTGGCTTGTGGAGAGAATCGGCCTGGGACACCGGTTGACGCATCGTCCCGCGGAACTCTCTGGGGGAGAACGTCAACGAGTCGCCATTGCCAGAGCCCTCGTCAATGGTCCCAAGCTTCTCCTTTGTGATGAGCCGACTGGCAATCTGGATCGAGCCAACGCGGAGCGAATCGGCGACCTGTTGATTCAGTTGGCACAAGACTCACGAGCCATTCTTATCGTGGTGACGCATAGCCTCGAATTGGCCGCTAAACTCAAAATTCGAATGGAATTGATCGATGGTCGACTTGCTCCTGCGTGACGTTTGAGCGGTCGAGCCTGAGAGGTGTTTGTGAATTATTTCCGTCTCTTGCAAGAAACGCTGACGCACTATTGGCGGACCAATCTAGCGGTTCTGCTGGGCACATTGATCGGATCGGCGGTTCTGACGGGGTCTCTTCTCGTTGGCGATTCCATGCGAGGAACGCTTCGCGAGATGACCCTCGAAAGACTCGGCAATGTTGACGTCGTCATGATCGGTCCAAAATTCTTCAGACAGGATTTACCGAAACGGCTTCTCGATACGCAGCGTCCCAATTCCCCTTCGTCCGTCGCCGCCATCATCCTTATTCGTGGAGCGGTCACCGGCCCGAACGAAACCAGGGCGAGCACGGTGCAGATTATCGGGACGACTCCCGCGTTCTGGCAAATGTTCCCTAAGACCGGTCTCAACGCCGAGGAAGCAGCATCAAAAGTCATTGTCAATCAATCACTAGCTGACCAGATCAAACTCGATGTGAATGAGAAGACACGCGCCCGCATTGCCGTTCGGCTCGAGAAAGCGTCGGATATTCCGCGGGAGGGGCTGCTCGGGCGCCGTGAGGGGACCATTCGATCCGTTCCCTTCACCGTGGATCAAGTTATTCCAGACGTCGGCGCGGGACGGTTCTCACTTGATATGACCCAGCGGATGCCCGCTACACTCTTCGTTCCAATCGAAAAACTTGCTGGGCCGATCGAGCAAAAGGGGCGAGCCAATGCGCTTCTCGTGACCGATTCGCCGACCAGTCAAGGAACGAGCAAAGTCGTCCAGCAAATTCAAAACGCCCTCTCACTGGACGACCTTGGAGTCGAACTTCAGTCTGAGAAGGAGTGGATATCGATCGGTAGCCGTGAACGAATTCTTTCCGACACCGTGGTCCGCGCGGTGAACCGGTTGATCACCGATGAGCACCTCGCTTCTCAGCACATCATGACTTACCTCGCTAACACGATTGCTCTCGGTAACAAGGAAATCCCTTATAGCGTCGTCGCTGGGATGGACTATCCTGTCGAGTCTCCGCTGGGGCCGATTGTCGCTAATCCTCCTAAACACTATCCGGTTCCGCACCAAGTCATCGTCAATCAATGGACAGCGGACAAACTGGGGGCCAAAGTCGGCGATGAAATTCGCCTGGAATACTTCGAGGTTCAAAACGACAGCACGCTGAAGACGAAAAATGAGTCGTTCAAAATCATCGCCGTCGCGCCGATGGAGGGGCTGGCGATCGATCGTCGCTACACGCCTGAATATCCAGGAATTACAGACGCGGATACCTTCGGAGACTGGGACGCTCCCTTCCCCGTCGATCTCGACCGAGTCAAAGCAGATGATGAAAAGTACTGGAAGGATTATCGAACGGCTCCGAAGGTCTTCCTTTCGCTCGTTGACGCCCAGCGGCTTTGGTCGACACGGTTTGGCAACCTGACGAGTATTCGCCTTGTAGGCCCAAAGCAATTGACCGCGCCAGAAGAGCAGAAAGATGTGATCTCTCGTCAACTCCGAAAACTGCTTGATCCTGAGGAACTCGGGTTCGCGATCCTTCCCATCCGTGAGACGTCACTCTCGGCCAGTTCAGGGAGCACTGATTTTGGAATGCTCTTTGTTTCAATGAGCTTCTTTTTGATTGTGAGCGCGGCCCTGTTAGTTGGTCTGTTGTTCCGGCTCAATACTGAGAGACGATCCGCTTCGATCGGCGTTTTGATGGCGGTCGGTGTTCGACCCTCGACAGTCCGTTGGTTGTTGTTGGCGGAAGGATTCGTCCTTGCCTCGATCGGATCATTGCTTGGATTGGGCGGAGCCGTCCTTTACGCCCGAAGCCTATTGAAACTTTTATCCACTTGGTGGAAAGACGCTGTCGGCACTTCGTTCATTGACTTTCATGCGGCCCCTGCCAGTTTCGTCGTTGGTTCCCTCTCCTCTCTGATCATCGCGCTCATTGCGGTCTATTGGGCAACGTCCCGGATTTCAAAAACACCGATTCCCGAACTCTTCAACGAGGGATTTACTTTCGTCGGTCGTTCGCGCCGGCGACGATGGCTGCACTGGTTCCTTGCGGTCGCAGGTCTCTTGGGGGGAATCGGGCTCATTTTCGCCGGACTCTTTGGGCTTACTTCCGAGATGGGGGCATTTTTCGGCGGTGGCACGCTGCTCCTCATCGGTGATCTGGCTCTTCTCTCCGCCTTTCTCCATCGCCCGGCGCTCAGTGACCCCGCTGCTCTGGTTCGCGGAGCCGGTTTCATCGCGATCACTCGCCTTGGCATTCGAAATGCCAGTCGATACCCAACCCGAAGCCTCGTCACCGCCACCCTTCTTGCACTCGCGGTGTTTCTCGTCGTCGCCGTTGGATCGATGAGGCATGGCAAACCTCCCCATATTCCAGATAAGACCTCTGGAAACGGCGGCTTCGCCCTCCTGGCCACCGCATCGACCCCCTTGACGAGAGATTTGTCCGACCCCGAGGGTCGTTTCGCGATGAACGTCAGTGACGAAGCGAGTGAACTGTTGAAGAACGCGGAAATCTACTCGTTCCGAGTGAAATCCGGAGACGACGCGAGCTGTTTGAACATCTACCAACCTCGTCATCCGACGATCCTCGCGGCCACAAAACCATTCATTGAACGTGGGGGATTCGCGTTCGCCTCCACACTCGCGGAGTCGAAGGAAGAGGCTGAGAATCCTTGGAAGTTACTCGACAAGGATTTTGGTCCGGGCGTCATCCCCGCAATCGGCGATGCCGCCACGCTTCAATGGATTTTGAAAGTTCCGGTGGGAAGTGATCTTGAGATGCGAACCGAAAAGGGGGAGATCGTTCGCCTTCGCATCGTGGGAGGATTGAATGAAAGCGTCTTTCAGGGACAGCTTGTCATCTCTGAATCCGCGTTTTTAAAAGCTTTTCCCAGCATCACCGGTAAGCGATTCTTCCTTATTGCTCCCTCTGGCGGATCGAGTGACAAGCTGGCGTCATTGATGGAGAAGGATTTATCCGATTACGGAGTCGATGTCGATTCGACGGGCCGTGTGATCGAGAATTATCTCTCTGTCCAGGATACTTACATGGCCGCCTTTCAAACGCTGGGGGGCTTGGGCTTGATGCTCGGCACCCTCGGACTCGCGGCCGTCCTGCTCAGGAACATTCTCGAACGGCGTGGCGAACTCGCCCTTTTTCGAGCCATTGGATTTCGCGATTCGGCCATCGCTTGGATGGTTTTGTCAGAGACCGGTACGTTACTCTGGGCGGGACTTCTCACAGGAACGGTGTGTGCCTTGATTGCCGTGTTGCCCCAGCTCATTCGTATTCACGATTGGGGGGTGATGATTCCGCTCGGCGTGACATTGCTCGTCGTTATCTTCCTCGGATTTATGAGCGGATTCATCGCGGTGATCGCTGCCCTCCGCTCACCGGTCCTCGCGGCTCTTCGATCCGAAAGAGCATGACCAATCCCTGCGCTATCGGCCGATGATAATGAGGTAAGTGGTCATCCCCGCGCCGATCACCGCGAGCAAGATCGATACTGCCGTACCCATCGGCCACTTCCTGACAATGGGTGGCTCTCCTTTGTTGATACGTTCGACCACGAAGAAATGCTCGACAGCACTTACCACATTGATTACCACTCCGAGGATGATGAATGTGATTCCGATCCAGAATGAAACACTGGTCGTGTGCGAGGGAAGCGTTCCTTTCCCCTCTGCTTCCAGGGCGCGAAGAAAGAGCCCAAACCGATCGACTACGAAACCAAACCCCATTAACGAAAGAGCCGTTCGGACCCAGGCCAATTGAGCCTGCTCCGCCGCGAAGCGAATGCGTGGATCTTCCGGGATCTGATGCTCCTTCGAGTTGACTTCCGCGCCGCTTCGGAGAGAGTCTTGTGACATCGATCCATTTCCGTTTCTTGTGAGAACTGTTTCGTTGCAACCTATCTGGAAACGGTCTTCTGGTCCATGAATTCCGAGCTGATTGTGAGGAGAGGATCGTGGCGATCGAGAATGTCCTTGGCTACAATCGGCCCGCACTCCAGATTCGAAGGAAGTCGAAATGGCTCATGACGAGGATGATCCCTCCTATCGCAATGCACTCCGCGAAGCGAGATTCCTCCTCATCTTCTGGTTTGTATGTGCCGTCTGGTCGGTAGGGAGCTGTTACCTCTTTGGCTATTCCGATCATCCCGCAACGCCTGGTGATGTCACTTCCCTCTTACCCAAACTTTCGAATTACGATCGTGATGGAATGCCGCCCCTTGATCCCCTGGGAATCGGGATCCCGGCGTGGGCCTTCTGGGGAATATTCGCTCCGTGGGTGGGATGCATGGTTGTGTCACTTTGGTTCGCTCTCGTTTGGATGAAGGATAATCCCGAACCAGTAAGTGATGAGTCCAAGCGGGAGGGACACGCATGACGAATGCCGTTATCACCCTGCTCGTTTTCGCCGCTTATTTGCTGATCATGTTCTTACTCACATTGTTTGCGGGAAGCTTTCTCGTTCGCCCCAAATCATTCGTCTCTGAGTATTTTCTGGGTGGCCGAAGCATGGCCTCTTGGACGCTCGCACTGTCGTTCGCGGCGACTTGTATCAGTGGTGGAACGTTTGCCGGTTTTCCTTCCTTGATCTACACGCACGGTTGGGTCCTTTTTCTCTGGATCGGGAGCTTTATGCTCTTTCCCATGTTCACGATGGGGTTGATGGGAAAGAGGCTCAATCAGCTTTCGCACCGCATGGGTTCGGTGACCATTCCAGACATCATTCGCGACCGTTATCAATCAACGACACTTGGCATCTTCGCCAGCTTCGCGATCATTTTCTTTCTGACGGTGAATCTCGTCGCGCAGTTCAAGTCCGGTGGAATCATCCTTGATGTGATCATGCGAGATGCGTTCGATTACGACGCCTATGTCACTCCTTTTTTGCACTCCCTACCGATCTTTGGTGACGCTGCAGACAGGATCGGCCCGGGTTACGTGTTCAGTTTGATCCTCTTCTCCATCATCACGATTGTTTACACCTCATACGGGGGCTTCCGCGCGGTCGTCTGGACCGACACGATGCAAGGTATCGTGATGTTTGTCGGCGTTCTGATTCTCTTACCCGTCGTCCTCATCAAGGTTGGCGGTCTGGGGGAGGTTACGCGAAAGCTGGCGGAGATGCCTCCTCTTACCGTCATCGGCACGACGCCACTCAACAATGCGATCGAATATACGGCGGCCGAAGGAGTGCTAAATCCTGTCTATGTCGAGCATTTTTCGGGTCCAGACGCCAAACCGACGTTAGCGGTCGAGATCGTTCCACACGAACGAGGCGGGGAAATCGTTCGCGTCCATCTTCCAAAGGATGCGAACGGCAAGATCAACTCAACCGCGCGGGAAGTCACGTCGGCCATCAACTCAGACGAGGCGGCCTCAAAGTTAATCTCGGGCAAAGTGTATGGCGATTCTGAGCGTGCGGGAAAAGGTCTCGTGATGACGACCCCCGCCCCCAAGCGGCTGGTCTCCGGTAAGGATCGAGTTTATGGTCCATCCATTACCGAGCGTGGCGAGCCTTTTCATCCGCTCGGCATGGCGATCTCGTTCTTCGTATTGTGGTGCTTCTCCGGAGCAGGGCACCCCGGATTTCTTGTCCGGTTGATGGCGTTTAAGAACAGTCGAGATCTTCGCTATTCGATCGTGACGGTCACCTTCTATTTCGCGATGGTTTATGTGCCGCTCGTGTTCATCTTTGTCGCCGGGCGGACTTTGGTTCATCCGGCCGATCTCACGGGGGGCTCCGACGAGATCATGCCGACCCTTGCCAAGACGCTTGTTCATCCGCTTCTAGCCGGCCTGCTCATCGCCGCGCCCTTTTCTGCGGTCACATCGACGGTCGAGGCATTCCTTCTGACTGTCAGTTCGAGTGTCGTTCGTGACATCTATCAGCGGACCATTCATCCAAACGCCTCGGAACGCTCGATCAAGCTGGGAAGTTATTTGGTGACGGTGACGATTGGCATCATCGTGATGTTTCTTAGTCTCGATCCGCCTCCATTTTTGCAGGATATCGTGGTGTTTTCGAGCAGTGGAATCGCGGCGACGTTCCTTGTCGCGACATTTCTCGGAATATACTGGAAAAGTATGACCACATGGGCGGCGTGGGCTGCCATGATTAGCGGTTTCGCCATCGTGGTGGCGGCACATGTTCCGATTCTTTTGCGGCGATTCGGATTGCCCGGCGGAGGAAACGCGATCGTCCCTTATGGAATCGATTCTTTCGTCTGGGCGTGTGTCATATCTTTGATACTGGGAGTGTTGGTGAGCTACATCTCGCGCAAGCCGTCCGATGTAGTCGTGAAGGCCTATTTCGGAAGAGAAGCCGCGAAGTCGTCAAAGAGAACGGTATCGGGAGAGTTGGTATGACGAGTGAAAGGCCCATTCGCCGAGCGGTCTATCCCGGTTCGTTCGATCCCTTCCATCTCGGCCATGAGAACATTGTCCGAAGAGCGGCAACTCTATTTGATGACTTGATCATCGGTGTCGGCATCAATCCTGAGAAAGTCTCGAACCAGTCGGCCCAACAACGTGTCGATGCCATTCGTTCGGTCGTGACGGATGTACCCAACGTGTCTGTCGTCGCTTTCTCTGGATTGGCTGTGAATTTCGTCAGGTCGCAGAGTGCCACCTTCATGGTTCGAGGAATTCGTGCACTTGCGGATACGGAGTACGAATTCACGATGTCACTTACCAATGCGATGATGGCCCCCGAGATCGAGACCGTATTCCTGATGGCGGACAAGGAGTTCACCAATCTGAGCAGCACGCTCATTCGGCAGATTGCGACTCATCGTGGTGATCTGGCTCCCTTTCTCCCGTCACCGATTATCGACTACGTGAAGAGCCACTACCAGCAGCGCGGCAGCAACCCCTGACACGAGGGTGACAGTGAAACGGATCGGTATCTATGGCGGCACCTTTGACCCTATCCATCTTGCTCACCTCATCTTTGCCGATCGCGCGCGCGAGCAATTGAATCTCGACAAAGTGCTGTTCCTTCCTGCGGCGATCCCACCGCACAAACAAGACAAGGGGATCAGTGACGGTAAGCGACGACTTGAAATGGTCGAGATCGCCATCGCAGGAAATCCGGCTTTCGAGGCAAATGCCATGGAACTCAGCCGACCGGGGGTGAGTTACACTATCGACACGCTCCATGATTTGTCGAATGAATATCCCGGCCACGAACTGATCCTCCTCGTCGGGGCCGATATGCTGAACGATTTTCCGAATTGGCGCGAACCCGAGGCGATTCTCCAAATAGCGACGATTGCCTATGCGGAGAGACCAGGCGTCGTGATCCAACACTCGTTGCCGCAAGACCGAGTCGTCCGGGTGGCGATGACGCCTTTCGATCTTTCGAGCACGGAGATCCGCTCGCGTGTCCGTGAAGATAAAACAATTCGATATATCGTGCCGGCCGGAGTGGAGGCATATATCCATGCCCAAGGACTTTACCGCGACTGATTTCCATCAAGGGAGCACGACCCATGGAAGATTATCGGTCTCTTTTTCCGGTTCTCAAGCGATGGGTATTTTTCAACCATGCATCCACGGCGCCCCTCAATGTAAAGGCTCGAGATCGACTGATCGAGTGGACGGAAGACGCGACGGCGAACGGGAACTTCAATGAGGGGCGGTGGATGGGAGAGATCGAAGCCCGCCGCACGTTGGCGGCGAAGCTGATCAATGCTCGCGAGGATGAGATCGCCTTTTTGAAGAATACTTCCGAGGGGCTCGCCCTCGTGGCTGAGGGATTTCCGTGGAAGTCGGGTGACAACGTTGTCATTTGTGAAGGAGAGTATCCGGCCAACGTCTACCCCTGGATGAATTTAGCCGATCGTGGCGTCGAGGTACGGACCGTTCCCCTCAAAGGGGTGCGAATCGATCCGGCCGATATTGAATCGAGATGCGATGCCCGCACGCGTATCTTGTCGATCAGCTTCGTTCAATTCTCCACGGGATTCAGGAGCGATCTGGCGCGTTTGGGAGAGATGTGCCATCAGCGCGGTATCGATTTTTGCGTCGATGCCATTCAAGGCTTAGGCGTTCTTCCTGTCGATGTGGAGGGAATGCGGATCGACTATCTTGCCGCCGATGGCCACAAGTGGCTTACCAGTCCCGTGGGGGCGGCCATCTTCTACATTCGCACAAACAAACTCGACAAGATCCGTCCAGTCAGCGTGGGATGGAAAAGCATCATCAACCATTCCGAGTATTCGACGATCGATTTTCGATTCAAGGAGTCGGCCGCACGTCATGAGGAAGGATCGCCGAATGTGGCGGGAACTCTCTCTCTGGGGGCAAGTCTCGAACTCTATGAAGGCATTGGCATCGACGTGATATCAAAGCGGTTGAAAAGCGTGACAGATGAAGCGATCGATCAACTCCGTGGCATCGGAGCCGAAATCGTCAGCCCGCGTGGAGACTCCGAGTGGTCTGGAATCATCTCTTTCACCGTCGAGGGGAAGGACTCATCCGCAGTAGTGAAGGTCTGTAAGAAAGCGGGCGTTGTTTTGAGCAGCAGGGCCGGACGACTCCGGATTAGTCCCCACTTTTACAACAATTCTGACGATATCCGTCGCGCGGTGGAAGTCATTCATTCGGCCTGATGGGGAGCGTTTGGCGTCGATTTCGCGAAACGGGCCAAATCCTCACGTGCTTGCCGAATGAGCTCCGTGTCGAGCATCTCATCAGGCGGCAGATACCGAGCCTCCGCATACAGTTCCGCGAGCCGTCTTGCTGAATCCTGTTGATCTACGGTTCCTGCCTTTCCCAGTGATCGAGCAAGCTGTGCATGGGTGCGCGGTCGTGCGGACTGGCCTAGACGTGAAAGGACGAGATATTCAAACCATTCGCGCACGGAGCTCCGCTTCTCGGGATCAAACGGGCCGGACGGTTTGTCTCCGAAGGCTCCCTGGTTCTGCCGATGTCCCAATAATCCAATCTCCCCGGTCAGGAGTGATCGAAAGAACAGAATGCAAACGGCAATCACGAGCAATAGGATCGGAACGGTCCAACCGCTGTTAAGGCTGGCGCCCCCAGCGGAGAGATTCATCCCCGGAATCGGTGGAATGCCCGTCGACGGCAAAACCCAGTCAGCTCGAGGAAATATGGGAAGGGGGATCTTGTCCAAAGGAATGGCGTTGCTTTCCCAACCGGTCGGCAGAGGGATGTTTTCGAGACTTTTCGGTAAGTTCGTCACCCAAGGTGAATCAAGCCATTCGCTGTTCAGCGTTTGTTCAAACCATTGATTGCTCGGAGATACCGCTGTCGGAACGGCGATTCGATCGGGAACGATCGGTTCCTTTCCCATCAAATCATCTACCCGATCGAGCGTGGGAGAGTTTTGAAGAGGCCCCACTTTCCGCATCGCATCAGTCATTTGACGAAGAACAGAATGCCGACTGGGATCGATATCCGATCCTTGGGACACCTCTTGATTCCCATTGTCACTGTTCGGCCCAAGTTCGTTCCCATTGTTAGTGGGTGAGTTCCCATCGATCGGCACAGAATGATCAGTTCCCCGATCCGTGCCATGGAGGCGATTCGAATTCTCCGAGTTCCTCTGATCCTTCCCGTTGGGATTCTGATTCCTTGATGATGAGGGAGATGAAGAACCCGAGGATCGTCCAGTCTGCTGCTCCGATGGAATCGTGCGGCGAGGAGGGGGACTCATTTGACGATTCAACTTGTTGTTCATTCCGCGGGGGGGATCGACCCCCGGAAGATTCGAGGGAGGAGTGATGGGCTGTTGCGGCTTCGGAAGGTTGAACTTCGAGGCGAGCCGTTCCGCCATTTTCTGCATGCGCTCATTGTTCGCGAGCCATTCGAGAAACTTCTTATCGTGAAGAAGCTTCTCCATGTTCGGATCTTTGGTAAGGTTTTCCGGAATGGGGAGATCTTGTTTTGGTCCCGGCTTCTGTGATTGCTCGAGAAGTCTTTGAGCAAAGTCCGCCATCTTCTTCTGATCTTCGGGCGAGATCTTCATGTTCTGGACGGCATCGAGAATCTTCTGCTGACCTCGAACCCACTGAAGATGCTGTCGAAATTCCTCTGCCGTGAAAACGCGGTCGGCCGGATGAATCGGTTCATGATGCGGTGACGTCTGGCCGAATGCCAAAACGCAACCGATGATGACAGCCGATCCGAACAACGTAACCCCTCCTCGCCGAGTTTGTCCGCGTCAATGGCTGCGGAACCACCCGATTCTGATTCTACCGCATCCAATCGTTTCGGCGAAGAGGGTAGGGTTTGACTTGCGTTATGAAACAGGCTCTCAAATACTATTTGTTCGTTCCAATGGGCACCTCGACCTCTCCCCCGAGACTCCGTGGACATCCAGCAAACCCGAAGGTGTTTTCATGAATCGCATGATATTTGCGCGAGCGATCCTATTACTGTTGTGTAGTTCCTTGGCGATTCAAGCAGACGACGAATCCAATTTCGCACCCGGATTGCTAGGATCGTACTCCACCGATCATTCCTCCTGCACTCGAATCGACGATGACATTCTCTTCGATTGGAAAGCGGATCGACCAGACGCGCGTCTCGATTCGAATCGATTCCGCGTCACGTGGAAAGGGTTTCTTTTCAGTAATCAACCGGGACAACATCGCTTCCACGTCTATGGAAGCGGAAAATACTCGCTCAAGGTTTCGAATCGGTTGGTGATTCAGGGTTTGTCAGAGGAATCTCGTTGGATTGATAGTGAGCCGTGCGAGGTCATCTTCGGTTATCAACCGATCGAGCTGACGTTTGAAACGACATCGGCGTCTGCGCGAGTCGGACTCTATTGGTCGTCTGAGTCTTTTGAACGAGAGCCCGTTCCCACTTCCCGACTTTGGCATCAAGTCGCTTCTCGCGAGACAAAGAATCTGGAACTATTAGTGTCGTCGGCTCGATGCTCCGCTTGTCACGACATTCCGATCGACCATGAGCCCGCACCCGCGCTGGACCATTTGGCGGGGACCATCAACGACGATTGGTTCATTCGCTATCTCACGACTGAAAATGAGAAAGGCCATCCGCTTGACTTTGGATTTGACAAGAGCCAGTCCGCTTCCGTCGCGAATTATTTGATGTCCATTTCGAACAAGGTGGAACTTGCTCCTCCGCCGAAAGGGGATCGTCAGAAGGGAGAAGCACTCTTCGAATCAATCGGATGCTTTGCATGTCATCGTGTTGATGGGTTGGGGGCGAACGGTCCATTCACGGGAGGGGACTTGACGGAGGTCGCCTCGAAACGTCCTGCTCCGTTTTTCGCAAA
>JAIEPU010000060.1 GCA_019748235.1 bacterium | reverse complement strand
GCTCTTCCGATCTTCTGTCGCGGTTTCGTTATCTGGCTTTGTGCATAATCCAGGGCTTTGGCGATGTCGGTGCCGCCACCAAGTTGCACTTGCAAGAGAAGTTCGACGGTGTCTCGTGCATCTTCGGTCACGTCGACCACTTCGGTATCAAAGATGACGAGTCGGGTGCGGACTGATGGTATGGAAAGAAAAATCCCCGCCATGACGGCCGCATGGATGACTGATTCGGTCATGCTTCCCGATTGATCGACGACGAGAAGAAGATCCCACGGCTGTCGACGATGCTGACGCGAGAAGAAGAGAGCTCGTTCCACGAGAAGTCGTTGCTCGTCAGGCTGATAGTGTTTCAAATTCTTGCGAATGGTGCGAATGACATCAAAGTTCTTCGCGAGTCGAATGGGGCTCCGACTGTGACGATGGACCGATCCAGCTAAATGACGTCGAACAGTGATTTCCAGCTTCGCTCGTAACTCTTCCACTACCTTTCGGATGATTCGACGAACCGACGCGAGAACATGTTTGGGGACGATTCCTTTCACCGCGAGAAGAGCTCTGAGTAACTCCATATTGGGAGTCACCGTGTCGAGCACTTTCGGGTCCGCGAGAACTTCCGCTAAGCCATAACGTTCGAGGGCGGTGTGGGTCAAAAGTTCCGCCGTCGATCGAGGGAACAGATCACGAACTCTGGCAAGCCAAGTGGGGACGGAGAGTTCACTCTCACCCTCCGTTCCCTCGCGGTCATGAAGGAAGTCACGACGGTGGGCATGTTCGCGGTCGTAGAGAAATCCGAGTAATTCCTGAATCTCCGAATCCTGCGGGCTCCAATTGCCCATGGCCATGGGAGATCCATCGGCACTGCGCGCATCGGGCCCGAGAATAAGTTGCCAGCGCCGCTTGGCCTCGCCTTCAGGTGAACTGTTCGTATGCGTCATTTCATGGCTCGTGCGTTAGTCTCGGATGGTGAAGTTTCCATCCGAGACTTCGAACATGATGTGACCGCAAACTCGGGGACGCAAGAGACTCCACCACTGTTTACTTCAGGATTTCTTTGACCTTCGCGACGATATGGCGAGCACTGATGCCGTATTTGTCGACCAGTTCATCGGGCTGCCCGCTGTGAGGCATCTCGGTGACGGCAAGCTTATACACGGCGATGCCTGTCTCCTCAGAGAGAGCGCCGGCGACGGCGTCACCAATTCCACCCTCGGGATAATGATCCTCCACGGTGATCACTTTTCCGCCGGTCTTCTTAGCCGCGGCCAAGATCGTTGCCCGATCGATCGGCTTGATGGTAAAAGGATCGATAATCCGAATGGCGATGCCTTCCTTGGCCAACTCATCCGCCGCTTTGGTTGCTTCCACCAGCGTGACGGCCGCACCAATGACGGTTACCTGATCCTTATCGCTTTGGCGAACAACCTTTGCTTTGCCGACTTCGAACGGCTCATCTTCCTTGTAAATGACAGGGGTCGCGGGACGCGACGTGCGGATGAATGCAATCCCCTGATGATTTCCAGCGAGGGCGAGCGCGGCGGAAGTGGAAACGGCATCGCTCGGATAAAACACCAATCCATCGGGAATGGAACGGAACATTGCCAAATCTTCAAGAGCCATCTGTGACGGCCCGTCTTCTCCGATCGAAACTCCCGCGTGCGAGCCAGCGAAAACGACCTTGGCGAGAGAGATCGCTCCCATGCGAATCTGATCGAAAGCGCGTGTGAAGAACGCGGCGAACGTCGATGCGTAGGGGACCTTTCCGCGCGTTGCCATTCCGAGCGAGACGCCGACTAGGTTTTGTTCCGCGATGAAGCATTCCACGAACCGATCGGGAAATGCGGCTTTGAACTTGTCTGAATACGTCGAGTTCTTCACGTCGCCGTCGAGCGCGACCACCTCCTTGCTCTGCTCGCCAAGTTTGACAAGTGCCTCTCCATACGCGACGCGAGTCGCAACTTTGTCACCTAGCTTGTGACCAAGTTTGGGAGGGGTCAGATTGGGACGAGTCGCGGGCTTCAGGCGCGAGGAGGGTGCTTTCGGCTTGAGTCCACCTTCGCCTGTCATGCGTGCTTTGATCGCTGCGACGGCGGCATCGGTCTTATCCCCGAGCGCCTTGCCATGCCAGTTGTCCTTATCCTCGATTCCGGGAATGCCCGCTCCCTTGTGCGTCTTCGCGAGAATCATCGTCGGCTTCTCTTTGACGTCGCGAGCCTCGGCAAAGGCCTTCTTTACGGCATCGATGTCTTGACCATCGATCACGATCGAATGCCAGCCGAACGCATCGAAACGGGCTTTGTAGATTTCCATGTGATGCTGAAGCATGGTCGGCTCGCTCTGGCCGAGACGATTGACATCGACAATGCCGACCAGATTGTCGAGCTTGTAATGGCTCGCAAATGAGGCCGCTTCCCAGACAGAACCTTCTTGCGACTCACCGTCACCCATGAGGACGTAGACTCGATAGTCCCCTTGATCGACATATTTGCCGGTGAAGGCGATGCCGCATCCCGCGCTCAATCCTTGACCGAGCGATCCAGTCGCTACGTCCACGAACGACAGCCGGGGTGTTGGGTGCCCTTCGAGGTCAGAATCGATCTTGCGGAGCGTGAGAAGATGCTCGGGTGGAAAGAGTCCGGCCCTGGACCACGCGGCATAGAGAATCGGGGCGGCATGACCCTTCGACAGAATGAATCGGTCGTTATTTGGGTTGTGCGGATCGGATACGTCGAAGTGCATCTCATCGAAGAACAGGACGCTTGTGATCTCGGCCATCGAGCAGCAAGAGGTCGGATGGCCTGAACCGGCAGCCGACGTCGATTCAATGGAATCGATCCGAAGCTGTTCCGCCATGTTCTTTAGTGCCGTCGTCGATGCGCCCATCGTGATCTCTCCGAACAGGTTGAAAGATACTTGTTTCGCTCTCTTTCTTAGCGAGGAGCGTGGGGACGTGCCAGAAAACAGTTCCGATTGATGAACAGAATTCGTGCATCGACGGTCGAGGAAACTAGGTTGAACCGGGGGACGGGATTCGCTCGGATGCAGATTCTGTTAATCGAGTGGAGTTTTGGAACGTCGTGAAAACCCAAGGTAAAGGGCGATTGCCGCGCCTAAACCCAAGCCTGTGACAAAGAAGGGCAAATCCCTAGGTCCTCGGTCGGCTCCTTGATATCCCTGATCCCACGTGATGGTGTGCCAGAGGAGGCTGAGGATAAGTCCAACAGCCGCCCCAATGACGGGAAGCCAAAACAGACTTGGTGGTCCAGGGGGTGGAGGCATGGGCCTCGTGGGATCTTGTAATGCTTCGAGCCGCTGGAGTCGGCGATTGAAATTTCCCGCGATGCTGTGGAGGGCAAAGAGGGAGAGTCCGATGGGAAACAATACGGTGACGAGATTTCGCTCGATGTCTGACTTCGAATAGTTTTGAAACAGCAAGATGACCATGACGATGACGCCATTGCCAAAGATCATGTTCATGTTGTCTTTGAACGACTTCGTTTCCTTATCGACCATCGAGCAAGATTCCTAACGATGCGTTCAAAGATGGGCCGTCACACGCTGCTTCGAAATAAGGATCGGCTTCGCCCTCAATTCCCGAAATTCGTTTTAGAGCGCCGGACAAGACTTCGTCGCAAGCCAGCACGCTTTCTCCGTCCTAATCTACCCGTCGCAAAGTGGATCGAGCTTTACCTAGTATTGACGGAGATATTGACGAGGACTTGTCGGTTGCGCTTTTGGCTCCCAATAGGACTCCGCGCTGGGATCGTACTTTCTGGTCATGGGATCGAAGCCGATCAAACGAAAAATAATCGACACGATGGTGAAGACGCCGAAGAACACCGTCAGCAAAAAGACTTCCCCGACGACAAAACCGATTGGCAAGGTGATAAGCGACAGGCCGAGGAAGATCGGCTTCACCGCTTTCGGATAAACCATTCCGGCAATGACTGCGAAAACGCCGATGCCGAGCCCCACGAGGGTCGCCGTCCAAGGGGAGACCGATTCAAACGAAGTCGGACGACCGGAAAAGACCCACCCGATCAGTGGGAATCCGACGAGTGAAATCCAGGCGAACTGCTTCAGCGCTTTGTCCGTTGGATTCCAGTTGATGGATACCATCGCCATCGAATTACCCCTTACTTACCCGAGAACTAACTTTCGTGAACGCTTTCGCCTTTTCACCCGGATCAGTCGAGCTCGAACTGCGACAAGTGAGCCTTGCGTTCTTCCTCGCTGAGCGGCTTTTGATTTTCCCGGCGAAGAATGTATCGACCGAGAACGAGGACATCCATATCGGTTGCGCGGAAGCATCGATACGCATCTTCCGGCGTGCAGACGATTGGCTCGCTCCGAACGTTGAAACTCGTGTTCACAAGAACGGGGCAGCCGGTCTTCTTGTAAAAGCTGCTGAGTAGTCCGTAAAGAATCGGCGCCCGCACCGGGTCGACGGTTTGGATACGTGCCGAGTAATCAACGTGCGTGATCGCGGGAAGGCTCGATCGTTTAAAATTGAGCTTCTGAATGCCGAAGCTTTTTTCGTAGTCGGGGGGGAGCTCGGTCCGAATTTCATCCCTCACCGGAGCCACTTGCAGCATGTAGGGGCTGTCTTCATTGGGCCGCATCTTGAACCATTCATGAACATGCTCGCGAAGAACGATCGGAGCGAATGGTCGAAACGATTCGCGAAACTTGATTTTCAGGTTCATGATCGATTGCATTTTTTCGCTGCGTGGATCGCCGATGATGCTGCGACCCCCGAGAGCTCTCGGGCCGAACTCCATCCGTCCTTGGAACCAGCCGACGACCTTTTCGTTTGCTAGGATCTCGGCGACCTGTTCGTAGAGGTCTTCGTCGCTAGCCGCGAGGGTATAGTTGGCCCCTTGTTTATCGAGGAATGTCGCGATCTCCGCCTCATTGAAGCGAGGGCCCAGAAGAGAGCCCTTCTGGCGGTCATAGGGGTTCGTTTCGCGGTGCTTGTCAAGCAACTGATACCAGACGAATAGAGCGGCGCCAAGTGCGCCACCGGCATCGCCCGCGGCGGGCTGAATCCAGATGTTCTCGAAGGGGCCCTCGCGGAGGATCTTTCCATTACCGACGCAGTTGAGCGCTACTCCCCCCGCCATCACGAGATTCTTCATCTTCGTCTGCTTATGGACATGATGAGCCGTCCGGAGCATGACCTCTTCGGTGACGACTTGAATGGAAGCGGCAAGGTCCATCTCACGCTGCGAGATTTGTGACTCGGACTTGCGTGGCGGACCTCCGAACAATTTGTCAAACCGCCTGTTGGTCATCGTCAGACCCTGGCAGTAGTTGAAGTACTCCATGTTCAAGCGGTACGATCCGTCCGGCTTGAGATCGATGAGATGCTTGAAAATGAGATCGACATAGGTCGGCTCGCCGTAGGGAGCCAATCCCATCAGCTTATACTCACCGCTGTTGACCTTGAATCCGGTGTAATAAGTGAAGGCGGAATAGAGCAAGCCGAGCGAATGAGGAAATCTGATTTCTTCGTCGAGCTTGATCCGATTCCCGCTCCCGACTCCCCAACAACTGGTGGACCATTCGCCGACGCCGTCGAGCGTGATGATGGCTGCTTCATCGAAAGGGGAAGGAAAGAAGGCACTTGCCGCGTGGGATTCATGGTGATCGGTGAAAATGTACTGGCGACCCTTAGGTTGAGGAAGTCCGCACTCCGCGAACTCTCGATCCATTTCCCGCCGCATCAGAACCTTGCTTTTGAGCCAGAGGGGCATCGCTTGGCGAAAGGACTTGTAACCGGAGGGAGCGAAGGTGAGATATGTTTCCAGGAGTCTGCCGAATTTGGTCAGGGGCTTGTCATAAAACGCAATATAGTCGAGCTGGTCACCTTTGAGGCCCGCTTCCCTCATGCAGTATTGGACTGCTCGGGCAGGAAAGTCGGGGTCATGCTTATGACGAGTGAACCGTTCCTCTTGAGCCGCTGCAACGATTTCACCGTCCACGACAAGAGCTGCCGCTGAGTCGTGATAAAAAGCAGAGATACCAAGAATGGCCGTCATCGCGCGGACTTCTCCCGACTTTCACGCACTGAGCGGAATCACTAATCCAAGAGATGTGCCCTGTTGTTTTACAGAATTCTTGGTTGGTAAGGGAACAGTCCTTTGCCGTGAAAGTGTGATTCCGCTCGAACAGATTGAATTGAGACGTCTCGCTGCTAACTCCCGGTCGCTGAACTTGCTAATCCACTGGGCGCGCCGTCTCGATTTGAGGTCATACTGCTCATCGTTGCATTCCGAAGTATCCAAGTCGGCCAATGATCGGCAGGAAGCGCTGCAAGACTTCCGATCAGTATGCCAGGACCATAGATCGGTTGTCCGGCGATCAAGGCGCACCATGCCCATCCAATAAGAGAACCCGTCAGCATGATCCAACGCCCCTGGCGCGTAATCGGTTGAATGGGGTAGGTCAGCTGCCAAATCAACGTGGCGTACGTCGCGATGCTCAGGAAAAGGAGTGTTCCGTTCATCCGCCCCTGTTGGCCGAGCAGTGACTTCACGTCGGTGGCAAAAGGTTGATACACGTGATACCAGAGTGCATCGCCGGCCCACCACTCCGGGTCCTGCAACTTGTGAAGAACCGACATGAATACGATGACGGCCACGTGAACTTGGATCAGCTTCAAGATCAGGTTCGTGAGCACGCTGGTTGGAGCTGCCAGATCCGCCGATGCCGATTTCCAGCGCCAGACCGGGGCGGAACCGGATCCCAAGATCAATGAGGCCGCTCCATCATTGTTCACTAGGTCGAGAAAGATATATCCCACCGCCAGATACAGCGTGAGAACGATGAGGAATGCATCGCCGCCGTAATAAAGAATGGGATTCGAGGTGAATGCGACCACGACCAGCCAGACGAGCGGTGCTGTAAGGCGCGTCGCAATACCGAGAGTGAAAAGGATCGCAACTACCAATGAACCAAGGTACATGATCCCTAGGAGCATTGGCGAAGAGGGAATGAGCGAGTGTCCCCAGTTCGTCGGTACATTTGCATCTTCCGGCAACCGGGTCGCCGCCTGATACGCCTCCGAATCAAACCAACCGTCGGTACCGAGCAATTCATGGTACGTCGTGGCATATCCGAGCAACCAACCGACGACGAGAAGTCCGGTCAATAGACGGATCACGTGCAGGCCAAGTGGAGAAACGGGCCGGAACCAGAAACGGTTCCAACCGGCAAAGATCCCGTTGGTCGCATACGCGGGCAAATTGGACGGAACGTTTGATGTCAGGTTCACGGTGTGCTTCCGAATACGAATTCGATGGGATCAAAGTCTTCCGCGTTGAGATTGGGAACCCCCTGGTTACTCGGCGCGACCAGTAGAGCTCCAAAGCTCTGTTTGCTTCGAAGGGCAACGTCCGCAGATTCCCCGCCATACTTTTTCTGGGCGTGGCGAGCCAGCGACTTGGCAATGATGACGGAGAGGTCGGTCGGCCGTGCCATCTCCTCTTCGCGTGGGAGAAGATGCTCGGGGGTGATTTCAAGTTTCCAAAGTTTATTCGAGCCCTGTGCTCGCCAGTAGCTTGCCATTGGGACCTGCTGGCCCGGAGGAGGAATCTTTTCCCCTTCAGGAGCTTCCACTGCTTCATTCTTGGAAAGCAAGTTCGCGATCAACTGCTCGCGCTGATAGCTGCCCGGCCAGGAGTTCGGCTGAGGGAGTTCGACGGTCTTGACGACCTTGCCATCCTTATCCTTCAGGCGGATTTCGATTCGATTATCCGAATCGGGGCGAAGATTGCTCGAGAAACGGTAATCCTCCGTCAGCCGAAGAGCTTGTCGATAACCGCGCGTGCTATCAAAGATACGTTCGGCAAAGAAGGGAGCATGAGCGATACCAATGTCGCCGTCAGGCATTGCCCAGGGACCGGTTCGTGTTGAAAGAACCAAGCCGGCCAAGGCGGTCAGATGAAATAGGATCACGACACTCACAAGTAAGCGGAGAGGCAAGGGCCACCCCGCCGGCGATGTCGTCGTTGAATCTGCGCTGGACACTCTGCGGTCCCCCATGAGAAGTCGCGACTCTTCGTCCAAACAAATACCTGTGACGGAGAGGTCGTCTCTGTGACGTCAGGCAATCGGGGCGGTTGCATGGACTTCGTACTCGAAGATACACGCCTACCCGACCTTACTACCGATTCGAGAGGAAGATTTTACGATCCCAGCCGCCGGCAAGCATGACGTAGTTTTCTCAATCTGCTTAACCGGAATGATCGTCAAAAGCACTCAGGTGGTTTTGCGATTCGGTAGCGAGTGTTATTGGTAAGGCTGGTAAGATTTGCCGGTTGTATTGCCACTCCCTACCGAGAGCGTGTCAGTCATAGAGGTCCTATTGTCGTCGGGCATGCCATTGATGATGTGACGACGGGCGGGCATGTCCGTCGAATCCGCCAGTTCTGCCACGAAGGTTGAATCTGCCGCGATCATCGCCTCGATTCACGTGACTTTTAAGGCTTCACTCTCTTCATTTCCTCAAAAGTAAGGATTGAGGCATCGCCTACGGCATCGCGCTTCCCGAACGAACGGTGAAGCCGTTACAGTCGGAACAATCGTTACATTCGCTTCGCTCGCTACGACAGTTCGCACCCCACCCAAACGGCCTCGTTCTAGGCAAAAATGCAGCCCGCGCGACCGCCACGCTCGAATTTATTAGGACCGACAAGTCGATAGTACCTGCGTGCATCGTCCGGCGCGCGGCGAGGGGTAAAGGTTCCTGGCCAAGGGTCAGGCGAACGGATCGTTGGTGCCGCAGGGAACTCATGGTAGTGGGCCAAGGTTGAGGACGGCTGAAAAACAGCACCTTGGGCTCGCGAGTTACTGCACAGAAGAGACACGACTAAGGAGGGTTTGTCATGCGTAAGCTTGGGGCGTCACTATTCGTCGCCCTGGCAGGGATGCTGACAGGAGCAC
This sequence comes from bacterium, assembly GCA_019748235.1. Taxonomy (GTDB): domain Bacteria; phylum Planctomycetota; class Planctomycetia; order Kolteriales; family Kolteriaceae; genus JAIEPU01. The sequence goes on along the minus strand of JAIEPU010000060.1, from coordinate 12,927 downwards.
AGGGTGTCATGGCGGGCCACTGCGGTGGCTGTACCTACACCGACTCGGCAGTATCAGCGGAGCAGAGCTCTTATCTTCCCTGCCGGACGACTACCAAGACGGTCTACAAGATCGTTAAGGAGCAGGTCCCCGTTCAAGTGGTTCGGGATGCGACCAAGGAAGTTCAAGTTACCAGCTACAAGATGGTTCCCAAAACTGTCTACAAAGACGTGATGGAAACCGTCTACCAGGACGTCGAGAAGACCTCGTACAAGAAGGTCAACAAGACGTGCTATAAGGACTGCACCTACACCGTCAACAAGCCGGTCTATGAGACCTGCGTGAAGGAAGTGCAGTACGAAGTTTGCAAGCCGGTGAAGGAAACGTGCTACAAAGAGTGCACCTACACCGTCTGCAAGCCGGTCAAAGAGACGTGCTACAAGGAATGCAAGTACACGATCTGCAAGCCGGTCAAAGAGACGATCATGAAGGAGTGCCACTACACCGTCTGCAAGCCGGTCACCGAGACTTGCACGAAGGAAGTGAAGTACACCGTCTGCTGCCCGAAGACCGTCTGCAAGGTCTGCACGAAGGAACTCTGCTCGAAGGGTTGCGTCAAGGAATATCTTCCTCCGAAGCGTCTCCCGGCGTCGGAAGTCCTTGGCAATGATCCGAACGGCGGATGTGCGGCTTGCGGAAACGGCGGCATCTCGATCGCTCCTCGACGTGGTCTCCTTGATCACCTCAAGAGCAAGTGCGGACACGGCATCTATGATCCTTGCTGTGGCAAGGTCATCAATGCCGCTCCGAGCTGCGGAAGCGGATGCTCATCGTGTGCGAATGGCACCATCACCCAGACGGCAGCCACCGCTGCTGACGGTGGTGAGGTCAAGCCTGCCGCGACCACCGCGGAACCGGCTGCTGCTCCTGCCGCCACGGACGAAGCGTACTGCGATCTCCCGGGCGTGTGGGTCAACCGACCTGCATACTGCCGCCGAACGGTTGCCTACACCGTTTCGTCGACCGTCATGGAACAGCAGGAACGTACTCGTCTTGTGACCTACAACGTCACCCGCAACGTTTCTGAGGAACGCGTTCGTCAGATTCCGGTGACCGTCACCAAGATGGTTGCAGAAGAAGTCGTCAAGCAGGTTCCTTACACCGTCACCAAGATGGTTCAGGAAACCCAGACCAAGCAAGTTCCTTACACCGTCTGCAAGATGGTCAAGGAAGTCCGCACCAAGCAGGTCTGTGAGAAGGTTTGCAAGATCGTCCAGGAAACTCACTGCAAGAAGGTTCCTTACACGGTCTGCGAACTCGTTCCTTGCACCACGCACTGCAAGGTGCCGGTCAAGGTTTGCAAGAAGGTTGCTTGCACGGTTTGCGAGAAGGTTCCTTGCACCATCACCAAGACGGTTCCCTGCAAGGTGACCGAATGCGTGATGAAGGAAGTCTGCAAGAAGGTTCCTTGCACGGTGACGATCACCGAGCCTTATGATCCTCCTTGCTGCACCCCTTGCAAGCCTTCGTGCGTCCCGGCTTGTGAGCCTGTCTGCAAGCCTGCTTGTGAGACGAAGTGCACCACCGCTTGCGAGACCAAGTGCACGACCAGCTGCTCCACCAGCTGCTCGACCTGCGATCCTTGCGGCGATGTCTGCGATCCTTGCAACCAGAAGCCGCACCTGCTCCACCGCTTGCTCTCGAAGCTCTGCAGCAAGCATTGCAACGAGTGTGCGGACATCTGCGATCCTTGTGCATGTGTGAGCGGATGTGACTCGGCAGCAGCGGCTCCCGCCGGCGAAGTGAAGGCTTCTGAGGCGAAGGCCGAAGAGCTCAAGCCTGCTCCGATGCCCTAAGAAGTTCTTAACCTTCCCCTCTCTCTCCCGTCCAGAGGGAGAGGGGGTCGGGTCCCTCAGATTCGCCCCCTCGGCGACGCCCTGTTGGGTAACTAATGCCGGCCGGTCAATGAAAGTTGATCGGCCGGTTTTGCTTTTTGAGACGTCTCGTACCACCCTTCAATGCGTCCATCCCACCTTTCCTGATGAAGCATTTGTGATTTTCCGTTCCGCTGAATACATCCAACCGGAAATCGAGTATCCTCTCCCGGTTCAGCCACCGGAAGGATCACGATTCATGCAACGATTGGCGTCTGTTTGTTTGATGGGTCTCTTGCTAAGTGCGACGACTCTCTTCGGGGCCGGGCAGCGGACTCACCTCGAGATGGGAAAGCGAGCGCTCGACGCCCACTGCGCGGATGTCGAAACCATGCTTCCCGGCTTTCGCGAAGTCTTCGCCGATGAAGAGGCGATCGCCTCCTACTACGCTGGCTGCATGTTCCCCGACTGGGGATTCGGCGGCATCAACGACCAAGCCGCAGAGGATGCTCACTGGCGGAAGTTCCAGGAAACGTACTACAAGTACCTTGCTGAGAAATGCCCCCGCCCGTGGGACGCCGACGAACGCCGGCGAGTCGCTTTCTTCCTCGGCATCGTCTGCCACGGCATGACCGATCTCCCCTGGCATTTCAGCAAAGAAGGGCACCAGTCCCTGTTGGCCATGTCCTGGGGAGCCGATCGAGCGGGGCATACAGAGACCGAAGCGACCTATGACATCTTCCTTTACCGGGACGGCACTCCCCCAAAGAATCTGATCCCACGATTGAAGTGGCCGATGGAGGATATTCAGGAGGTCTATCGCCGGTTCGGCGCGATCGTTCCGCAGGAGCAGCTCGACAGATCACTCCAACGAACCCATGCCATGTTCAACGGTGGTCCGCTGGCGGCATCTGTCAGCGCCTCTTCCCTCGAAAGCAAGTTCCCGTGGGTGAAGAAGCAAACCGAGGGTTACTACTTCGGCGGGGTCGAGCACGGCGGCGCGCTGACGGCGAGTTGGCTGAAATTCTACTATGCCGCCTTCATGGGGGTGCACTTCCTACAGTCCCTTCCCACCGCCGTTACGGAGAACGACGATCACCGCGTCTATCAAGGGTGCACCGACGTCTCCCTTCTCTCCGCTCATCCCGTGAACAACACGGGGGGCGAGCCCTACCTCGACCTTTGCGGCAATGGCAAAGAGGACAAACGAGCGGCCCTCCTTCACTTCCAACTTCCAGATGCGTGCACGACTTCCTCGATCGCGAAGGGAGAGCTTTGGCTTTACCACGTCGACTGGATCGGCGAGGCACCGACAGGACCGAAAACGCTTACCGTTCGAGCCGCCACGAGTGAATGGAAGGAAGGAGTCGGCATGACGAACGACATCACCGGCTGGAAGGGGCAGCCCCACACCGATGGGAGCATCAACTGGAAATCATTCTCTTCGTGGTCGAGTCAGCCATCGAAGCCGATCGATCGAGTGAAGGTCGATCCGTCGCAGGGAGTCGGCCGTTGGCTGAAGTGGGACATTACGCCGCTCGTTCAGATGTGGGCGAAGGAGAAGTCCGCGAACAAGGGTGTTCTCATCACGGAAGAAGGAGAAGGGACCGGCATCGTGCGGGTCTACTCCTCCGAAGCATTCCGCACCTCCGCCGATGGAATGGGGGGCGGCAACCGTATTGCCTATCGTCCTATCCTCATCCTCTGGCCCACCGAAACGAAGTAGCTGCGAAAGGTCGCGGCTTTTCAAGGGGCGTGTCACCGCTAAAAGGTGTGGGTGAAGTGGTGTGTCACAGCTAAAAAAGTGGGTGCCATGCCCCACGCTTGCGTGGGCATGAAGTCAACAAACCCGTTCAAATGATCGCGCATTTTGCATGGCCACGACCAGCGTGGCCATGGCACCCTGCGAGGCTGGAACTGGTTGCCTTATGGGTGGCCCCGACAACTTGTTGTCGGGGTTGCGAAGCAACAAGAGGGCTGTCTAACTGATGAATTCCTTCACCCTTGCTTCGAGAGTCAATCTTGTAAGCAACATTCCCCTCTTGTGCATTCGGCACCCAGGCATTCAAGTTGCCTGAGCTGTAGGCTGGGTCGTTCCGACCCAGCTTTGTCGGCCCTACAGAGGAGTACAATGCCCGCTCGATTCAGCACTCTCATTGCCAGTGATCCAGATCACGAGAAAGTTTATGCAGAAATATACTGCAAAGAGAAAAGCGATAGATCATCTTCTTGGCCTCGCCCGGAGGGCGCACGGAGCGTTGCCAGGTCGATTCATCCCCTGGAAACCGCATCCCAAATCTTGGAGGCCCTGGTCTTCCCGACCTAGCATTCTCTGATTCGGCGACCAACCAAGAAAACAAAGAGCCCGGAAGAGGGCCCGACAACATCCACGTCGGGGGGAAATTCTTCCGGGCCAAGCACGGGGGGACTTCTGCTACCAACCTATCGCCATGTTGGACTCGATGGCACGGCGTGCGCCGTTGAGGTCGGTACCTGTCTCCTGCATGTAAAGGCGAATGGCGTGAACTTTATCACCCGACGATCGAGCCAGGCAGTCACGGGCGGTCGCGCATGGGTCCGCTTCCCCTTTGAGCCCCAGCATCTGCTTGGAAATCACCCATGCATCACGCGGGCGGGCGGTCACGCGGTACACTTCTTCATCTGGGTAGTTGTCTAGGCAAAAGGATCTCGCCTGATCCTTGTCATTGGCCCAGACAATCATGATGTGCCCGTTTGTCTCAACCTCGAAGAGAGCCATCGCTTCGTCCCCCTGTGATGAAGAGGCCACCGCGGGGCTTTCCTGAAAGACGTCTCAGGCCTAGAAGTGGCGGGCATGTCGATCGGGCATGCCCCGGATCAGATCTGAAGAATCGGCCCTTGGGACGCTTTCTCCCTCGCGGTGGCAAGCCTAGTGAGATCAACCTTTGCCGCTTCAACGTCCGTGGCGACTCATGGACATTTCCCTCCCATCGCCTCGAATCGGCACCTTGAAGCGCGCGTACCGCTGTACTGGTCAGCGTGACCTGTTGACACGTTGTCATGCACTTCCCTGGCGCTCCCTTTCCCGCGCGGTAGGGGGGCGATAGGTGTCAGAGACAGGCAATAGACAACTAGCGGACACACGCGACCCCTCAGGGCACCCGGCGGCATCCTTGGTCAACGGTCGTCAAAATGAAGTGTTATCCCACGACTCGCGGAGGAAAGGAGCGAGCACCGGAAGACATTCAGAGAGCGGTGGCGTCAAAACCCCAATTCCATTGACAGCACTCGCCGCACCAGAAATGTCTGTCCGTCTTTGTCGGTCGTTTGACAGGGGGCCGTCGGCTTTATCGAGTCACCGGGCGAGGGTTCCGAGTTGGCATGCCTATTTCCGCATGTCATTCCAGCCGTCGGCCGTCGGTCATAGGGACCGGCTTCAGAGCTGATTTCCACCACGAAACACGCGATAACCCTCACCCCAAAGCCTAGCCACGCCCCCGCCCATCCGCAAGAGACGTTTGGCATATTTGCGAGGAATTAAGGAGGGAAGGGGTGCAGGTCAAGCGAGTAACGATGTTTAGCATTGGAATCATCATGATTGGGGTTTCCTTTAGCTGCGGCCTGCCCCTGCATACTAATGGCAGACAGGCATCGCGCGTGACTCGCCCAGTTGATTGAGTAAGGGGATAGTTCACGGTTGAAAGGTGCTAATCGGATAGCCCTTGGAAATGGTATGCACGGGGTGCATACCCTACGAGTCTGGAGCAACAGATGGAAATGTCTTCATCTGAGCAATCGATAGTCACGAGACGTGTGGGATAGAATTACAAGGGGCAATTCGGCACACTACACAAACGGATCTCTATTTTCGGCGCTTTGCAGACTTCGTTTTGGCAGGCGGCGGATCCGATGAAATCGGTTGGCGCGCGGAGTGCGAAATATTGCGGACTGAGAGTCGAATAGGAATATCACTTTCCGACAGTATATTGCACTCTCTGCGACCATCCTTACTAACGCTCAATTCAATCCCCCTTTTCCCTTCATCATCACGAAGTGATACCGCGCAAATTGGATCATCACCAGCGACAATAGAAAGGACAGGCTGTCCATTGCTACTATAAAGATGTACTCCGGCTCGCATGTCCTGCTCAATGCCCAGCACGAGCCGGGTCTGCCCATTCTTATCAAAGAAAAGTAGATTTGGGCCTGATGTACTCGAGATCGAGAATGCCGCTCGCACCTCATTGCTGGAATCCATCCATTGAATCTTGTTGGCAACAAGAATGTCTCCATTATCAAGCTCTATTCTAATCGGCACGTCGCATCCTCCCCTTTATTTCTGAGTTTGAGCAGCCAAGTAGGGTATGCACCCCGTGCATACCATGTGTTTTATTCGCCTGCATTATCGGGAGATCTTGATCTGCCTCGCTTGCCTAATCGATCGAATAATGCCCTCGCTTAAACCACGTGTGGAAGCTACACCAACTCCAGGCGAGAATTTCCAAAATGCACGCAGGAGGCCCAGCGATATAAGATCAAATGATCGCCAATACAGTCCAGAATCCAAGGGCGGCGAAGTAGCCCCATCCGAAGTTAATCTCACTAGGTTGCAAAGCGATAACAGAAATGGCGGCAGAACCTAATGCAATTGCGAGTCTCACCTCAGTCGATACTGGATATAAGCTATGAAATCGTCCAATCGCAAACCGAAAGAAGACAAAGATGACAAGTACCCAAATGGTCACGATGGGGAGGAAAACTCCTAAAGAGTATATGAGCCAAGTGCCAACACTATCTGCAAACTGTTGTCCATCGAAAATCGAGGAGTACGCGTACGGGGCGGCAACTAGAGAGCATTCAATCCCATTGAGATGAGGTGTTTCACGACCAGAAAGCCATGTCGAGAAAAGAGCCAATGCGCCAAATATAAATGTTGTCAATTGAATGGCATTAATCAAAATTATCGAACGAGTTGGAGAACTCACTTGTCTACCTTTAGAAAAAATGCAAGGGGTGTTGGTATCTTACTGCCATTTTCTACCTCACTCAATCGTCCCCAAGAACTCCCGTATCTCTTTCTCGACGAAGTCCGGATCTACATTCGGAAAGTAGTGGGTCAATTTTGGAGGGGCTTCGACGAGCTTGCCTTGTTAGGACATCTCCGCGAATTCGCAGTCAACGACTCGCGGGCCGATAAGTGGTTACAGTTACACGATTCCTAGATCCTTGATCGTGACGAGCGATGAGAACTTGTAGCCTTTGGCTTCGAACGCTTCGCGCGCGCCGGCCAGCCGATCGAGAATCGTCACGACATGCACGACCTTTGCCCCGACCGACTCGACGGCTTCGCATGCTTTGATCGCGGAACCGCCGGTGGTGGAGACATCTTCCACGATCACCACGTGGTCTCCTTCCTTGATCGGGCCCTCGACGAGCTTGCCGGTTCCGTGCCCCTTTGCTTCTTTGCGAACGATGAACCCGCGAAGGTTACGCTTCTCAATTCCCGCGATCGTCAGAACCGCGGCGAGAATGGGATCAGCCCCGAGCGTCATGCCCCCGACCGCGTCGAATTTCTCATCACCTAAAAGTTCCAGAATTCCTCGACCGATGACAGCGGCACCCTCGGCCGACAGGGTGACGTTCCGGCAGTCGATATAGAACTTCGATTTCGCTCCGCTCGCCAAGGTGAAGTCGCCGAACTTCAGAGCATCTCGCTTGATCAGATCGATGAGCGGTTGTCGGTCCAAGGGAGTTCCTTCCAATAAAAAGTCGAGTTGGCCAACATTCTACGATCCGGTTCCCCCTTTGACCCGGCTCGCTTGCTATCCTGAGAGAGTGGTCTCGAAGCGGAGAGGGTCAGATGAGCAATCGAACGCTCCAAGTTTTGTGCGGATTGAGTTTGTTAGGAGTGGTCGTGACTGCGTCGATGCCGTTCGTTTATGCCCAGGGACCTTCTGCTCCCCAAGCAGACGCGCGAGCCGATGTGGAATCGGTCCCAGCAAAGAATAGTAAGGTCGATCCGGACGTCATGACGCTCGACGGGCAGGCGGTATTGTACGGCCACGCGCTAAGAAAGCGGCTGAAGCTGGAACTGGTGGATGATTCGCTCGACAAAGTGGTTGCGTATGAGACGAAGGATGGCCGGCTGATTCCCATTCTTCCGACCGAGGCAGGGCTCTTTTTTCTGCGTGATGAGCGGGTGCGAAACAAGCCGATGCGAATCGCCGCCCGTTTGCACGAGAACGAGTCCGCGCTCGAAGTGATCACGTTTCATTCGCTCGTCGACGGCAAGCCGAATGAGATTTATTATTGGTGCGAGATCTGCTCGATTCAGATGTATCACCTGAAGGATTGTGATTGCTGCCAGGGGCCGATCGAACTTCGAGAACATCCTGTCGGTGAGACGTTCAGGCTCAAAGGGAAATAAGTCATTTATTCCAAAAGGGCTCGATTCGAAGCGTATGTGACAGGCTTGCCGACTCGCGGCAATCGATGATCGAGGCCGGTCAATAATCGGGCGAATGCATCTTGCATCCCAGTCCACTGCTCGAAGCCATGACTGTATCCGACGTAGGAGAGTGTGAGCCTTGGGTTCACCTCGATAATCACCGGCGGATCATTTTCGGGTACTACCACGTCAAATCCGACATAACCTCTGAACGTCGGAAGGCGATCGAGGAGTTCACGGACGGCGGACTCCACCGGCGCGGAGTCTATCTCAGCAGGGAGCTTACCTCCTTCGTAATGCAGCCACGTGAAGGGGCCGTCCGATTGCCTCATCATGTGCTGATCGGCGACCGGTAAAAGAGTGTAGCCCTGTTGTCCAAATCCGATGGCGGCGATGCTGACCGGGCGTCCCTCAACCCAAGGTTGAAAGACGAGCGGCCCGGAGTAGCCATCCGACCGAATTCGATCGACGAGAGCGTTGATGTGACTCTTTGGTGAGACTCCGACATGCATCGATCCGCATCCATATCGCGGTTTCGCGACGATCAATTCGGCATCGTTTATTTCGGAGGAATCGTTGACAGTGTTGACGACGGGTGGGCCTAGATCATTGAACGTTTGTAGCTTGTCGCCGAATCGATCGATGAGATCGATGGGAAGGCCATGATACAACACTCCTTTGCGAGTCAGCGTTCCACATATGTCGCGAAGTATGCCGTCCGTCTCAGGAGCGATGACATACCAGTGCGCGTTCGTCTCTGTGTGACTCAAGAGGTTGGTGAATGAATCGTCGCCTGGGTGCCAAACGATTTCATGGGGAAGGGCAATGTCTTTGCGACTTTCATGGAGGACGACCCGCACGTGGTTGCCTGGAATCGTGGCGAGGTCATGCGCGAGCCGTTCCAGCATCGCGCGACCCTCTTGCTCCATTTCCGGAGTGACTTCGGAAGAGCGTAAGAGGGCATGTAGATATTCGAAGACATACGTAATCATGGTCATTCTCGCGAACCCGGCGTTAGAGGTCGTATGTTACTCATCCCCGTGATTGATGTGCAGGATGGATTGGTTGTTCATGGTCGATTCGGCAATCGGGCCGAGTATCGTCCCATTCAGTCCGTTCTCTGCGAAGGAGCCGATCCCCTCACGATTGCGCGCGCTTTTCGATCGCACTTTGAATTGACGGAGATTTACCTCGCCGATCTTGACGCTATCGTTCGACGACAGCCTCACTTCCAAATGTATCGAGATTTGGCCGAAGCCGGCTTCAAACTGTGGATCGACCCTGGAATTCGGGTTGCGGAGGATTGGGCTGATCAGAATCTGAAAGACTGTGTCCATCGGATTGTTGTTGGTTCAGAAACGCTTCAGTCAAGAAACGATTTGTCCATTCTGCTGGATCGTTGGGGAGTCGATCGATTGGTTTTCTCGCTCGACCTTCGCGAGGGAAAACCGCTCACTAACTCACTCGATTGGCTAGGCATCGATTCCGGGGAGCTCGTGCAAGATGTGTATGCGATGGGGGCTCGGCACATCCTAATTCTGGACCTGGCACGGGTGGGGAGTGGGCAGGAAATAGGGACGGAATCGCTGGTAAAAGAAGCATTGCGAACCCATTCCGACCTTCAAATCTATGTCGGCGGCGGTGTGAGCGGGACACAAAGCGTGCGGCGAATTCGGGAGACTAGGGTCGCCGGCGTATTGGTCGCTTCAGCCCTTCACGACGGTAGAATCCGTTCGACAGAGGACTTGCTGTGACGTTTATTTTGCCAGTTTCGCATTCCTAGTTGGCGTTTGCAGGCTTTCGCCAGGGAACTATACTACCGCTCAATGGTCCGATGTGGCCATGGACGGTGTGAACAGACTATTCGATTGATGGATGAGCCATGCCAGAGGATCGACACGATATTCGGCGGATTGATCTGGCCGAACTGCTTCCTTGGACGATTCTCTTTCGCGGCTTCCGCATCGCGCGCGATCCGAAGAAGATCGTTCTCGGCGCGGTGGGCGCATTGGTAATGAGTCTTGGCTGGTACGTGATCGCGTCTGCTTCGTCCGCAAAGATGCCGACCCCTCCCGATCCTCCAGCCGCCGAGGCGACAGAAACACAGCGGAAGGATTATCAGCGCCAACTGGATGCGTACAAGGAAGAGGCTCTGCGCTATCAGTACGTTACTGAAGCGCGTCGGTTGCCTTGGCAGCTTGCGGGAGACGAGCCACGCGGCGTCTATGTCTCAGCGCTTGATCGCAAGCATGGTTGGACGAATTTTGGGATCGAAGTGCCGTCTTCATTTTTCCTTGTTATCGAGCCGGTTCGAACCCTTGTCTTACCGGCGAGGCTGACCTTCTTGTCCCGAGGTTCGACGGCAATCGGTTTGCTCCTCTTGATCTGGACGCTGGCGGTCTGGTCTTTGTTCGGCGCCGCGATTTGCCGAATCTCCGCGGTCCAAGTCGCGCGAAACGGAAACGTTGGACTGATGGAATCCATCCGCTTCGCTTTGGCCCGTTACGTCAGTTTCTTCACTTCACCACTTCTGCCATTTCTAGGCGTCGTCCTCATTGTTCTGTTTTGCGTGATTGGATCACTGATTCTCTATGTACCGTACTTGGAAATTGCCGCCGGTGTGATTTGGATTCTTCCCCTGTTAGCGGGTTTTGTGATCGTGGCGGCGCTCCTTGGACTCGCGCTCGGTTGGCCTCTCATGTATGCGGCTATCGGCGCGGAAGCGACCGAAAGCTTCGATGCCTTGAGCCGTGCCTTCAGCTACGTCCTTGGCCGGCCCTGGCACTATCTCTTCTATGCACTTTTGGCGACGGTCTACGGCGGGATCATCATGATCTTCGCGACGATCTTCGCCTACGGCATGGTTCATATGTCGCAGTACGCCGTTTCGTGGGGCGGGGTGGATACGACGTCGCTCTACGCCTTCGCTCCTGAAGCGCCTGGGTGGCGTGATGCTTTCGGGCCGGCCAGCGCGCCCGAGGGGGCAGTTACCGCACTTCCTACTGGATCACGTTATTTCACGGCACTCTTAGTCGGTTTTTGGACCCACCTGATTTTCTTCGGTTTGATTGGTGTCAGCTTTAGCTTCTTTTGGTCGGAAGCCACTATCATTTATTTCCTGCTTCGCCGAGATGTGGACGAGACCGAGATCGAAGAAGTATATCTCGAGGAAGAGGATGAGGAACCGTTCCCGACGGCAACCCCGACGGTGGCGCCGCCGAAGGGAACGACACCATCCGGACCATTGCCTCCCCCTGCGGGGACAGGAGGAGTATCTCTTCCTATTGTGGAACCTCCGAAGTAACGATGTCTTGGGGGGCAACTCGCCCACAATCTATGTTCGATCCAAGACCACGATGAGCGAGGCAGTCATTGGTCGATCATCCTCCGTTTCATGAAATTGTGTTTCGAGTCCGGTATGCCGAAACCGATCAAATGGGGTTCGTGCACCATTCTAATTATCCCGTCTACTTTGAGATGGGGCGGACGGAAATGCTTCGAACGACGGGACTCGATTACAAAACTGTGGAAGAGCAGGGCTTTCTTCTCGTCATCGCCAAACTCACCTGCCGATTCATTCAGCCCGCCAAGTATGACGACGAACTCAAGCTTCGAACGAGTATCAAGCGAATTACATACGTTCGCATTGAGCATAAGTACGAACTCTATCGAGGGGACGATCTCATCTGCGAAGGCGAGACGACGCTCGCCTGCGTCGATCGAGACGGGGCCCTCACGCGGCTTCCCCCCGAACTCGGCCCGACCTCATAACGGTCGGTTTCTCGCTCGCTTTTTCACACGGCAGACTCCAGGATGCGGATGGCGTTCCCATTATCGATTCATTGACCGCGCACGGGTTGTATTCGATGATTTCCCATTCGACGCTCCTTCGGGTTTCCGTCATCTCTCTCGTTGTATTTTCATTGGCCAATAAAACGCACGCCGAAGAATTTCGATTGTCGACATTCTCTGCCGATGTGACGGTTCCCCTCGGGCATGGGATGATGGGCGGGTCATGGCTGTCAAAGAGTATCAGCGATCCGTTAGAGGCGCACGGGCTTGTCCTCGTCGGAGAAAAAACTCCAGCGATCGTGATCGTGAGTGTCGATTGGTGTGAGATTCGAAACGAAGCTTTTGAGCGGTGGAAGAATGTTCTCGCTGAAAGTGTGGCAACTACGCCGGATCGAGTTCTCGTCACGGCGATTCATCAGCACGATGCGCCAGTCGCGGATTTAGAGGCCGAGCGAATTCTGCGCGAACGAAAACTGCAAGGGACAGTCTGCGACATTGAGTTTCATGAGAAAGTGGTGCAGCGAGTGGCGACCGCATTGAAGCAGTCGTTACCGAAATCACGTCACGTCAGCCAAATCGGGATCGGCAAAGCGAAAGTGGAAAAGGTTGCATCCAACCGTCGGTACACAACTCCGGACGGCGGGGTGAAGTTCGATCGTATGAGCCGTACGGTTGATCCTGTCGCGGTCGCGGCCGAGGAGGGGACGATCGACCCTTGGCTGCGATCGATCAGTTTTTGGGACAAAGATAAGGAGATCGCGGTCATTAGCGCGTATGCCGTTCATCCGATGAGCTATTACGGACGTGGACAAGTCTCGAGCGATTTCGTCGGCCACGCGCGCGCCCGTCGGCAAG
>JAIEPU010000192.1 GCA_019748235.1 bacterium | reverse complement strand
CGCCCAAAGAAAAGTGCGAAACAACTGAAAGAAGAAGAGATCGCAGAAGAGAACAGCACCGCCTATGAGGGAACCGCGTTCGTCCAATTCGAGGCAGGAAGACCCTACCAGACTACCGCGATGACACTCGATGCCGCTGGAAGCTGGGTCGTCACTCCCAAGGCGATTGCCCTTTTTGCGAGAGCATTCGACGATCCAGAGAATTGCCCGATCCTCAAGGCAGAGAGTGTCGACCTTCTATTTTCACGGCGTGGAACGGCGGCCGAAGCGACCGAAGGGGAGGAAGGAGTCAAGGTCTCCGAGACTAAAACTGGTAGCACTAAGTCGAAGGGGTCGAAGCCTTATTTCACATGCGGCTGGTTGGTGCATGAGCCCGCGGCGGGGACGCCTCTGCATTTGTCTCACCGTACATTCCATTCCGGACCGGTGGCCGTCGCCAGCGAGGGGAAACTGCACATTATCGTCGCGCTCACGACTGGAATGGCGGCTTCGAAATCGGGAGCCGATCACCCGCTTGTCGCAAAACTGTCCGAAGCGGCAAAGAACGTGAAGAAGTGGCCCGATGTCGATTTGTTCGGAACTGAAAATCCGGCGGAGCCTGTCGTCGCGGAAAATACGCCAGGCGGAGCAGCACCAGCGGAAAATATGCCAGCGGAAAATGCTCCCGCGGATCCCGCCAATGAACCCCCGGCGGAGGCTCCGCAACCAGGATTGCCGAAGATTGGGGCGATCAAAGTTCTCTCTCTTCGTTCGCTTGTCGAGCGAAATGTCGCACTCGGCGTCAACACCTATGGAACCTTTCTGATTAATGGCGGCGGGCGATTACTCTCCGATATGAAGTCATCGAACAATCTTGATTTAAACGTTATCTTGAAGCGAAACGCCAATGGATTGAAAGCGCTCGATGGACTTCGGAAGACATACAACATAGACTCGCTCCAGCGAATGTTGGAACTGCAAGGAAAGCTTACCGTAAACGGAAGTCCCGCGGAAAAGCAGTTAGCGGGGCCAACGACCGATTACAACCAAGCGATGTTTCAACTTGCTGAAGAACTCGGTGTGTTAAGCAACTTAGCTGGGTTGGCACCGCCGGAGATTGAAAAGGCCTTAGATCAGATTTCGGCTGCCGAAGAGAAGATGTTTACTTCTCTGACAAACATGCTCTCGGCGATCGACAAGGCTTATCCATTGGACACAAAACCTGCAACGAACGAATCCGAGTTCGAAGATTCCGTGAATCAAATCACGTTAAGGATGAAGGCGATAGACCAACGACTTCAGTCGGTCCTGGTCAATCGAATTGGACGAATCAACGGGATTATCGCAAAGGGGGAGGGAGCGCCTGCCGCGGATCAGGCGTTATTGCCTAAGCTGCTTGAGGAAATCCACAATGCCGCCAAGCAATCTGTCACTGACCTCCAAGCTCGACGAGCTTCTGTGCAAAAGTTCGCAGAGGTGGAAAAGGGTGCTAATTCGAAATACGCGCCGGCCTGGGAAGCGCTCACCGCGATGATCGATGCACAAGTCGCACAGACTCAATTCATTGAGAAACTCGGAACCCCTGAACAAAAGCCCGAAGAAGAAGACAAAATCTTGTCTGATTTGACGACCGCGCGTAACAACTTCCAACAAGCGATGAATGCAGCTAAGGGAACCGGAGATCAACCCGCCGGTCAGCCGACGGCGGATGCCGCTTCTCCGGCCGCGCCGACGAAGTAGCTGGTTAGCCTGCTGATTTTTGCGCCGAGTACACAGAAGTACGATAGACGAGACGTACTTTACCCGCAGACTGAAACCTCTTGAACGCAGAGGTGAGCCCCGCTTTCCAGAGTTGGCGAGTCGGTTCGTCTTTCGGTGAATAGGAACTGGAAAACGCGCGGCCGATGGCTTCGTCTTCGGTCATCTCTTGGAAATGTGCGATGTCTGTTTTCGATGCGCGATCGAACAGGGAAGATTCGAGTAGCACTCGTCCCGATGCTTGCCGAGCATCTTCTGTCTGACGAGCTTCCTCGGTCATTCGAATCACGCTACTGTAAGCTCGCGTGAATTCATCGTTGTCGTCTCGTTCATTCCAAAGTAATACGACCCAACCACCCGGACGAAGTATTCTGAGAAATTCAGCAAGAGTCGGTTCAGCACGAAACCAATGAAACGCCTGGGCGGCGACGACGGCATCGATTGAGTTGTCATCCAGACCGGTTCGCTCCGCGCTCGCGGAGCGATAGTTGATGGTGGGGCTATTCGAGGATTGCTCTTCGGCCGCGATTGCCTTTTGTCTCATATCGTCGTTCGGCTCGATGCCGATCACATGAAGGCCTCGCTCGGCAAGGAGTCGCGTCGAGATTCCCGTGCCGCACCCGACATCGGCGACGGTCGATTCATTCGTCAATCCGCAATGGCTGATAATGAAATCAATCGCTTTCGCGGGATATGTCGGACGATGTTTCGCGTACGTCTCGGCCAAACCGGAGAATCGCTCCGTTGGTCGTTTGTTGCTCAAATCCATCGCCGTGCGGCCTCCTTATGGCTCCTCGTGAGTGTTAATCCCCGCGTAATGGGCGAACAGTTCCTCCATCGTCGTCAGCCGATGTCCAAGTTTTGCCGCGTTCGTCGGTGAGAAATTAAGCATCCGGACGAGCAGGCATCCTCGTTCATCAACATCGATCATGTTGATGCAAGCTGGGTCTTGCTCGAAACGACCGAAGCCGTCGAGCCCAGTCCCCAGGGCACGGGTCAACCAAGCTCTGTTCACGCCTCCATGGGCCACGACTAAAAGGTTGGACCAAGTTGGGTCCGCGAGGGTTCGGTCGATGATTCCATTCACTCGTTTGATCATCGAGCCAAACGTTTCACCTCCCAGAAACTGATCATCTTCTGAAATGGTCGTTCCAAAGGCATTCACGAAGGTTCGGAATATCGTCATGGGATCGGCCGGAAGATCGCGTAACTTTCCGGGAGCGATTTCGCGGAGTTCTTCATAATTGACGATGGGAACATCTCGACCGGTCAACACATGCCGCGCGGTTTGCATCGTTCGAAGTAGCGGGCTCACCAGTGCGCGATCTATCTTAACGTTCTTCAGCAGTTCACCAGCCGCGATGGCTTGTTTCTCGCCGTTTGCCGTCAACGGAACCTCGTCGGGGCGAAAGGCCTTGCCATCCGCGAAGTATTCGACTTCACCATGACGCATCAAATAGATCCGACGCCTTTTCGGTAAAGAGATCGTCATCGACTTCGCCCGTTCAATGGACTATGTTCGAACCAGTGAAACTCTCTCCTAAGATACAGCTTTGGCGTTCGAGTGCTTCCTCGCAACGTCATGTTTCGAGGTTGAATTCATTGACGGAGCACACACGGAAGAGGTCATGAATGATTTTGCTGATGACGGCGCTGTTGGTCACGGGGGCAGATGTGGCGGAAGGGCTTGGCATTCGTTCGAAGCCGGGAGACGACGTCACGATCACTCCCGTCTTTGGTCCCGAATCGCCGGGCCCATATAAGCATCCCGCCTCGATTGCAGAGTTTGCGAATGGCGATCTCTTCATTGCGTACTACGGGGGATCTGGAGAATACGTTACCGATACAGCCGTGTATGGGGCTCGACTCAGGAAAGGGGAGTCGAAGTGGTCCGCTCCCAAGGTGATTGCCGACACCCCCTTCTACTCCGACGGAAACGCCGTGACCTGGCAAGCGCCTGACGGAATCATTTGGCTCTTTTATGTCGTGCGATACGGCGAGACGTGGTCGAACTCGCGCATTCAGGCAAAGATCTCGAAAGATAACGGTGAAACTTGGTCTGATTCGTTCTTCCTCACGTTTGAGGAAGGAACGATGGTGCGCGGTCGGCCGATTGTGAATGCAAAGGGAGACTATCTTCTCCCCGTGTATCATGAGACCGGTCATGATCAGGAGTTTCTCGGTCCCGACAGCGCCTCATTCTTCCTCTACTACGATCAGAAGACGAAGAAGTGGACCGAAACGAATCGCATCCATTCAAGGATCGGCAATATTCAGCCCGCGGTGGATGTCGTTGACGGCGATTATTTGGTTGCTTATTGCCGAAGAGGGGGAGGCTACGATCCACGCAAGGATGGGTTCGTCGTTCGCTCGGAATCGCATGACGGAGGACGCACGTGGAGCGAAGGAAAGGAGACTAAAATCCCCAATCCCAATGCGGCCGTCGATTTCATTCGCTTGCAATCGGGCAATACACTCCTCGTTTACAATAACAGCTTCGAGGATCGCACGCCGCTCACCGTGGCCATTTCTACAGACAAAGACAAGTCATACGGCTACCGCCGCGACATTGCCAACGCACCCCATTCCCTTGCATATCCATTCGTGATTCAAGGGAAGGACGGGATGATCCATATTGTCTTCACGTGTAACGATCGGACGGTCATCAATCACGCCACCTTCCGTGAGGAAGGGATCAGACAAGAGAGGTTTCGAGTGAAGTAGTGTTGATCGTCATGAATGACGATCGCGGCGAATCCGCGCGCGAAGAAGTGGAGCGACTTGCCGTTCGAGACTCCTCTCTGCAGGGGGCGCATGTCCGGCAAGTTGTCGCCAGCGGACCCGCGATTGGCGAAACCGCTCGGCCACTTCCGGGTCTTGCAAGAGTCGCAGTTTTGTCTCGAGAGCGCAGAAGAGTCCGAAGGCGAGAACGAACACGACCAGCGATACCCACCAACGTCCGTCGAGTTCCCGATAGATGGAAAGCGCGTCCCAAAGTCCATGGACGAAAACGGCGAGCATCAGTCGCGCGAAGAGCGGTTGCCACCGTTCATTGACGAGGTAGAGACCGAGCCCGTATCCCCAGAGTGCGGAAAACATCGCGTGCCCCGGCGGATTGAGAAGCCTCGCCCATTCCACTCCATTGACGTGGCGAAGGTAGTCTTCACCAGCAGAGAACCCCATTGCGACCGCCATGGCATAGATAAGTCCGTCGACCGGTTCATCCATTTCTTTTCGCCAAAAAAAGAGGAGCAAAACGATCGCGAATTTCGCCATTTCCTCGACGAGTCCCGCGGCGATCGTCGTGCTCAGCAGTAGAAGGTCGAAATCCTGCTCCGGCGAGAGTGAGGGAAGGTGAGGCAAGATCCGTCGCTGAATCAAGTAAGCAGGGTAAACGATCAGTAACCCTGCAAGAAACGCTAGACCAATCAGCCCAATCGGCTCAGGCCGTTTGTCCTTTCGATAGAAATACCAGAGCCAAATCGTCGCCGGTGCCATCGCGGCGAGGAAAATAGTCGTCATGCTGAAAGAGTAGCTTCGCGATCGCGGGCCAGACTTCTCAACTTGCGGAGAAGCGTGTCAATGTGCGAGGATATTCTCGCGACAAAGCTCCATGGAAGGCTTCTGAGTATGCTCCCACGAATTATTGCCGAGATCGTTTTTCTCACGCCGGACGAAGGCGGAAGAAAGTGCCCTCTTCAATTCGAACGACAGTTTCTGCATCGCCACTGATATTCCCCTCATATCGTCATTCAGGATCGGAACGTTTGGCATGCTTGGGTAGACAAGAATCATCACGGACTTGAGGATTATCTTGGAGTCTCCTTCCGCTCGGGACCAGAAGGGTATGTCGCCGGCCAGTCGGCGAAGTTCGAACTCGAGCTCATGTATTATCCGCAAGAGAACAATGTTCGCGTTCAGTTGGGCGCGACATTCACGATTCGGGAAGGTCCGAAAGCAGTGGGACATGGTCAGGTGATCAAGCGTTCTTAATCTTGTCAGGTGCTGCGGAGCAAGTATTCGAGTTGAAAACACGTGCGTGTCGTGGTGCCATGCCATTCGCATCAGATCATGAACGTTGGGAAGAAGCGTTGGTAGTGGGCTAGTTTGAAAACTTACTCTTGCGCTTTTTGGGGATTCCATCATTATCGTGCTTGGTATTTTTCTTGCCTACCAAAAAGGTGACGACGATGATTGTTCCGATTTCTTCTAAACAAGCCAGATTTTATCGGGAGTTTCTTATGGTCCGGGGAAAACCACTAGATCCTAGGGAATATGGGATCGACATGGAGCGAGATGCTTTTGTCGATCAAATGATTGATGCGTTCAACGACGCCTATCGTGGAGAGTTTTCGATCGACGAGCTTTTACTTCGTCCTCGGGAAGCATTAGTTTTCTGTGACAACACTCGCCGTAGGTTTGGCTACTGGGATCTTCCTGACGACATTATCTTGCGGACAATTCTAAATGGAAGAAAGAGCCCATAGAGATTAGCTCATCAGTGAAACCAATTCCTCAATATCCCATTTGTGATCGGCAACCCCAGCTTTCATGGCTGGGGTAATCCGAAGCGTCTGATGGATTCGGACGAAGTTGTAGTGCATGAAGTGAATCGCGATCGCGTGTTCTAGGTTTTCGACTTTCTTCGAGAAACCATTGGTAAGACGAGTGAACCGACGCATGCTCATCCGCATGGTGAGGTTTTGTCGCTCAACATAGCTGGTTGAAACATGCTCCGGATCAGGCCGGCCAGTCACTTTGCTCTTCTTGCATCCCGTGCAAACGGCTGGGCTGTATCGGGCCTGACCATCACGAGCTTCGCCATAGAGCTTAATAAGCATTGAATAATCGATCTCGCCACCAAAAGCATCCTCAACCGCATCGAGATAAGCTCTGTGGCCATCGGTGGTCAATTGAACTCGCTTGGAGAGACGGGATGCCACGTCAAGCATGAACTCACGTGCTGTACCGCTATCACGCCAGCCTACCATCCAAGACACCATAAACTTTGAGTCAGCATCAAGAGCCGTCCAGGTCCATACATCCCCATAACCGAATTCACCCTTTTTGCTAGCAGGGACATTCTTTTCCTTGGCATAGACAAATGCCCAAATCTCGTCACATTGGATGCGGGCTGATGTCAAGTTGCGGACGTGCTCGTCATGATATGCAGCACAGGCGGTTCCCAAGTCAACAAGTAGCTTTGACACAGTAGCCTTTGCAATCCCAGTCATTCGTACAGTAGCCCTGATCGAGTTGCCTTCTACTAAGCATTTGACAACCTGACAGCGTTTTTCGAGAGACAGACGATTCATAACCCATCCTTTCCTGCGATGGATTTATTGTAGCTACAAATATTCGTAGATCAATAGATGTGGCTACAAAAATTTGACTTGCTTAAACATTTTTTGTAGCTACGCTATGTGCATGAGAGGACGACCACCTAAATCTCCTGAGGACAAAAAGACGCAGACATTCCGTTTCCGCGTTTCCGACGAGGAAAGGGATAGGATCGAGCAAAAGGCGAAGGAATGTGGAGAAAGTGCATCGGCGTGGGTGAGAAGGATCATCCTTGCCGCGTCAGATGATACGGCGCAGCAAAAGAAGAAACCGCCAACGACCGGTTGACATTTATTGTGGCTACGGTAAAAATAAAAGCGTGTGACGGGGCGTCGTCACACGGAATACTTAGCGGTATTCACGCCATGGCTTATTGTCCGTTCGATGCCGCTGGCGAGGTCGGTCCTCTGGCTTTCGATTGGGATTAAACTCCCTTTCAAAGCGTTTTGGATCAACTTGCTTAGGCGTTTTAGGACGAATAATAAACCATTCAGGAATCGGCTTCATGCCGTTTCTCCTATGGATAGGTCGAACCTCAGTCGGACCGGCCAAAGTACTTCTGAGGATTCGACGGTTGGAATTGAGAGCCAGGGAGATCCTTTCTTCCTGGCTTTCCCCATTTCTGGGTAAAGACCAATTTAATTGTTTTCTATAGCCCCTCCTTCCTGGTGCATGTTGCTTCGAAACACTGCCGGCTTGCTTCCGATTTTTTTCACGACCACCGTGATAGCGCCAGATTTCCGAAGCTTTTGGAATGCAGAATAGAATGTGTTCTCTTTGACCGGACCTCTCTTCCGGCGTAGGAGCACATAAGCCTCCTTGCTTCTGAAGTTACCTTGGAATCCAGAGATTATTTCTCGTAAATCGCCAGCGATTGAGGATTCATCTTCAGAAGAATCAGTGACTTCATGTGGCGTCATTGGTGCTGCATTCGATGGAGATATTGATACCGACGAGGAAGGATTGATCTCTTTCGACATCTCCCATACCAAGTCGAGAGCTTTCATTCGCTCCGCATACTCATCCTGAATTTTTTTCTTGAGCGCAGAGTATTCTTCGTGCCTCATCTTTGTTCACCTCCATGGGCATCATACCCATTTGAGGATAGAAGAGGCAAGTGGTGCACAACAAAAAGATCAATGAAAAGGAGAGGTCTTATTTTTCCGATGTGGCTTTATCTACGATTTGCTTCGCGATTTGGTTTTCATCAACCGATGGACGAGTTTTCTTCGTGCTCTTGTGTGCCTTCTTCGCTTTTTTGGAGGCAGCCATATTTTACTCGCTAAATGAGGTTAGTGCGGCGAGCAGGGACCGCACTAACCAAAACCTTACCTTGCCACAAATCCACAGCGTTCGAGCAAAACCCATGTCGCTCCTGCAAAGCGTTTGGCCGGAGGGTTGTGGTTATCCCCGTCTAGGGTTTTCCGGCGTCAGAAAACGCGCCTTGAGATTCAAGGCACACCCCCATGACACGCTGGCGGACAATTCCGCCGCCGCAATCACATTTTATCAGGAGATCCAAGGATTGGTTCGCGAAACGCTGGAAGATATATTTTCAAACTAGCCCACTACCGAAGCGTTGATTGCCTTGCAATCCCTTTCCACCTCGCTTAGCATCGTTACGGAATCTTAATTTCGGTAGTTCGCGATGCGAATCGTACCGACCCAAGCACGTCTGTGTTTTTCTGAGTGTCGCGTTGTTCTTTTGCCTCGGGGAGAACGCCCATGAACCGCTCGGCATTTTTTGCTTCGATAATGTTGTTTCTCTTGATCGCGCCGTCAACGGTATCGGCCGATGCCGTCAATCCAAACTTTTGGAACATGTTCATTAACAGCAACGGCGATGATCCCCCAGGATATACAGACAACGTCAACTTATTCGTGAATGGTAATCGGTTTACTTCGGACACGATTTGGGATGCGTTCGGACATAGACGCGGCAACTATGAACCGACGACCTTCATCTTTCTCGATAACGATGCAGGAACGAAAGATAACGGCGACAACGTCATCGGCAATGGTGGCGAGACCGTCGATCGATTGAACTGGGAATTAGTCGACACGGACATCTTAAGCACACCCAGACGGCAGTTGAAGCTCATCTCCGGTTATCAAGTCACTTTGCAATCCGACGGCGCCGCGAACAACTTCAACCGTGGGACAGAGATGTTCAAGTTCATGGCTGAAGGAGAAGTAGATGATGTGTTCGATAACAACGGGGCGTCGGGTGCGGTTCTTCGCCAGTTCATTCCTCAGCTTTCTCGTTCCTATGAAGTCGATCTGACACGAACGACGGAACTTGGACCTCGACTCAATGAGATTGATTCCGTTTTGCCCGCCGACATGCCATTTGGCACGGTCCTTCACGTCGACAAAATCATTTTCAATGCAGCGACGCTGGGCCCTGAAGATCTTGAAACCGGGAACGAGGGGCCCGGACTTGGGACCAATTTTGTCACAAGCTCGGCCCAAGTAGGTTCGAAGATCGAAGACGCATTCGGAGGGGCTATTTCGACCTTAGAGCCGACGAACTTTATTTTCGGCGATAACCCAAATGGCCTTTCCGACGACCGCGACAACCTGCTCGAACCGGGCACTGAAACCATTGATTCGGTCAGTTGGAAAACAACGGAGGCGATTAGCATCTGGGGATACGAGTTGACCTTGCTCCCTGATCGGACACCCGAGGGTGCCCGATTAGACAATCGTGGGGCCGATCTCGTCGCATTTTATGTTGAAAATACGCTCGTCGATCTCATCGATTTCAATGCATACGATGCCAGGCTTACTCGATACCTCGCCAAGAAGATTTCGGGCGACGATTTCCGTTTGGAGTTTACTCGCCGAGTGGGGACCTCCGGCATCCGATTAAATGAGGTGAATGCGATCGTTCCCGAAATCCCATCCGTTACGTTGACGTTCCTGGCCGGAACTGCGGGATTGGTACTCTTCCGGCTCAAGCGTCTGAGGGTCGCGGCATAGACCCAGCAATCGTTCGATCTTCCGTGAGCGCCCGTTACGTGAAATTCGAAAGGAGTGCTGGAACTCTTATTCGTGAACATTCTGCAATTCGCTCACTTCGGGTTGCAAAGTAAGTTGGTGATGTTACAAGAAAGCGGTAATCAAAATTGGGGCATTGCTCGTCCTGAGTCACTTTACAAGTGGTGAGCTTGGGCTCTATGCCGTTCAATTTAGTAGTTTGGCCGCATCGAATTTGCCGATCTTCCCGAGGAAGAAGGGCGTTTTCACGGTTGATTACCGGCCGTTCTGTTCGTCCTAACGAGCGTCCGACTTCTCCACCGCGCGACCGCTGACCGTGGCGGAACTTAAGTCCTGCCACCCAGGGGAACTCTTTTGTTCATGGGGTGAGGGGGATTCATGGTGAGCGAATCGAACAGCGGCGGACCAAAGCTCGAAGCTCTGTACGACCTAAAAGATAACTGGGATGCGCCTCGGTTCCCTTGGCATGATCACTACCACAAAGAGACCGCTCCGGGATGTCACTATCCGAAGATGCGGGTGGAAGAGTTCCTTACCTGTGCCGTGAAGAAGTTCCCTGATCGTGCCGCCATTCACTTCTACTCCACGACTTGGTCTTACAAGGAATTGCAAAGCCGCGTTCAGCGGGTCGCCGGGCATCTAAAGAACATGGGAATCAAGCCTGGCGATCGGGCGATGATGGTCCTCCCCAACTGCCCCGAGTTTATCGTTCTTTGGTTCGCCCTCCATTACTGCGGTGCCGAGATCATTCACGGTAGCCCTCTCTATCCGGGGCGAGACGTTGCAAATTTGATCGAACGAACCAAGCCGAAGATCCTCGTCGGTCTTGATGTCAGGCTGGAACCTTGCACCGATGCGTTGAAAATGGCGAGCGTTCCCTTCTTGATTGTGACCAGCTTGGCCTCGCATTTGCCCGTGCGGCTTCGCGCGATTTATGGCCTGAAAACTTGGCTCTCCGGTGCAATCAAAGTTCCGAAGGGAACGAAGGTTGTTAAATTCCACACGCTTTATTCCAGCAAAGTCGAGCCGTTGACCAAGCCGGTCACTGACGATGATTCGCGCGTCGCAGTCCTTCAGCCGACGGGAGGGACGACTGGTACGCCCAAACTCGCGATGGTGACGCATAAGAATCTCGTCGCGCAGGTGGGGCAGGGGAGTTCAATGGCACGCCATGAGCCAGGCACCGATGTCGCTCTGGCTGTGTTGCCGTTCTTTCACGTTTACGGCTCGACGGTCATCATGTTGACTTCGATTTCTAGTGCTGCCACGATGGTGGTGATGCCTCGGTTCGAAGTTCGCCAAGTGGCCGAGGCCATCGAAAAATACAAGATCTCAGCACTGCCGTTGGTACCGTTCATGTTCGAGGCGCTCGCTGAAGAGCTTGCTCGAAAGCCCCGCAACTGCTCCAGCCTTGGGTTGGTCACGTCCGGTGCCTCTCCCCTGGATCCAGAAGTGCGTGAGCGATTCGTCAAGCTGACGGGAGCCGTCGTTACCGAAGGGTATGGGTTGTCAGAAGCATCTCCCGTCCTCACCGCCAATATCAGAGAGAGCAATCGCTACGGTACCGTCGGTTTGCCGATTCCCGATACCGAAATCAAAATCGTCGATCCGTTCGAAGGAAAGCGTGAAATGGGAGTCGGTGAGGTGGGAGAACTCATCGCTCGCGGGCCGCAGATCATGAAAGGGTATCTCGACAACCCTGAGGAGACGGCCAACACGATCAGGGACGGATGGTTGTTCACGGGCGATCTGGCGATCATGGATGAAGATGGCTTCTTCCGCATCGTCGATCGGAAGAAAGACATGATCATCTCAGGAGGGCTGAATGTCTTCCCAAGCGAGGTCGAAGCCAAGATCCTCGAGTGTCAAAACGTCGCCGAATGTGCGGTCGTGGGACAAAAGGATCAACGTTGGGGAGAACGAGTCGTTGCCTATGTCGTGCCGAAGCCTGGCGCGACTCTCGACGTCAAGCATCTGAAGGAAGAGTGCCGTTCACTCATGGCTCAGTACAAGATCCCGCGCGAGTTCCATGTCGTCGAAAAGTTACCGACGAACTTCCTCGGCAAGATCCGCCGTGCTGAGCTTCGAGCAGGACTTCCAACCGTCGGCGATGAGCCACAAGCCGCGGCCGGTTAGTCCTCCTTGAACCAATGACAACATCAACGCCTCTCCTGGCATCGGTCGGGAGGGGCGTATTGTTTTGATATCTTCTTCCGTGCAATCCCTATTCGTTATTGTCACAATTCATTGGAATGGCCGTGTTTGTGACATTTTTGTCTGTTTTTGACGTTTCGTCAAAAATGCAATGCCAAGGTGCCAGAGCCTGAATAAGAAAGAAAAAGACGCCGTTTTCAACATGCCCAGTGGTTCTTTAGGCGGCCAAACGAGTCGTTGACCGATCGAGGCAGCGACGCACTTCGAATGGGAGGTTGGGTCGTGGCCAACGCAGTCATTGTCGGTGGAATTCGTTCTCCCTTCGTCCGCGCCGGAGACAAGCTCCGCTTCACGCCGACGCAAGAGCTTGGTCGGATGGTGACCCAAGAGTTGTTATTCCGCTACGACGTCAAGCCGGAATCGGTCGATGAACTGATCTGCGGCAACGTCGGCACTCCGCCAGATGCCACGAATGTGGGGCGCGTCATCTCGCTCCTCTCGGGGATTCCGAAGGATGTCATCGCTCACACCATTAGCCGCAATTGCGCGAGCGGAATGGATTCGGTGACTCAAGCGGTCGAGCATGTCGAGTCGGGTCGCTTTAAGAAGGTGATCGCGCTCGGTGTCGAGTCAATGAGCTCGGCGCCGCTCCTGTTCCCCAAGCAAATGTCCGAGAAGCTGCTCGCCACCACCAAAGCCAAAACGACCATGCAGAAGGTCAAGGCGATGTCGAACCTGCGTCCGGGCGACTTCGCTCCGCAGATCGGCCTCGTGATGGGGCTCACCGATCCCGTGTCGGGATTGATCATGGGCAAGACAGCCGAGAAGATTGCTCGGAAGTTCGGCATTTCTCGCGACGAACAAGACGAGTTCGCCATGCACAGTCATCTCAAGGCGGTGGCGGCGCAAGAGGCTGGGCGACATGCTCGTGAAACGATGACGATCTATCCCCAGCCCAAGCTCGAGCCGATCACGCAAGACATCGGACCTCGCAAGGGCCAGTCGATGGAGTCGCTTGGCAAGATGAAGCCGTACTTCGATCCGAAATACGGCACTGTCACCGTAGCAAATGCTTGCATGATCACCGACGGAGCGTGTGCTCTCTTGATCATGGAAGAGGAGCAGGCCAAGGCGGAAGGTTACAAGCCTTTGGGCCGGATTCGGTCCTTTGCGTATGCGGGATGTGATCCCTCGACGATGGGGCTCGGTCCTGTGTATGCGACAGCCAAAGCTCTCGATCAAGCCGGAATGAAGCTGTCGGATATTCAGCTCGCTGAGATCAATGAAGCGTTCGCCGCTCAGGTCATCGGTTGCCTTCGTGGATTTGAATCAAAGAAATTTGCCGAAGAGGAACTGGGCCGGTCAGAGGCGATGGGTGATCTCAGCCCTGAGATTCTGAATGTGAACGGCGGTGCGATTGCGCTCGGCCATCCCGTCGGCGCGACAGGTAATCGCATTACGCTGACTCTTCTTCACGAGATGGAACGCCGCAATTTGCAGACCGGCCTTGCCACGCTTTGCGTCGGCGGCGGACTCGGCGGCGCCGTCATCGTCGAACGAAACTAACAACGGGTTGGGGTGAATCGGACAAACTCACCCTTTCAACACTCGAACACACAACCGCACAAAACACGCAATCGCGTAAGGAGCCTCGCGAATGAGGACTTGGAGAGCAGAGAAGGACGCGAACGGAGTCCTTCATGTCACGATTGATAAGCCGGAAGCCTCGGTGAATGCATTCTCCGCCAGCGTGCTCGATGATCTCGAGCAGTTGCTCGGCGAGATCGAACGAGACGCCTCGAGCATTAAAGGAGTCTTGTTCAAGAGCGGAAAGCCCGGCAACTTCATCGCGGGTGCCGACATCAAAGAGATGACGAGCATTACCTCGAAGGAGCAAGCCAAAGCGACGGCCGAACGGGGTCAGAAGCTATTCGCTCGTCTCGAGCGTTTACCAGTAACGACCATCGCGCTCATCTCTGGCTCGTGCCTGGGGGGTGGACTCGAATTCGCGATGGCGTGCAAGTATCGCATTGCGGACGAGGATCGCAAGACGGTGCTTGGCCTTCCGGAAGTCAGGCTCGGACTCGTCCCCGGTTGGGGAGGAACGGTTCGTCTTCCCCGTCTCGTTGGAACTCCGACGGGCGTGCAAATGATTCTCGCGGGCCAGATGATCAACGGCCTGAAGGCGAAAAGCCGAGGACTGGTGCATGACGTCGTTCCGACCGAAGCACTCACGCAAGCGGGACTCGTGTTCCTGAAGAAAGGACCTCCCAAGCCGAAGAAGCAGCCGCTCAAAGCCAAGGTCATGGAGACCAAGCTGGTACGGAATGTGATTCTCAAGACCGCCGAAAAGCAAATGCTCGCGATGACGCACGGCCATTACCCCGGCCCGAAGCGTGTCATTGAAGTTTTGCGAGCCGGCTTGATCAACGGACCTGAGGCAGGCTTCAAAGCGGAAGCCGAAGCAATCGGCGATCTGTCTCGGGATCCCGTCACCGTCGAATGTATCCGCCTCTTCTTCCTGAACGATGAGTCGAAGAAGTGGGCTGAAGAAGTCGCTCCCTCTTACAAGTCGAAGAAGATTTCGCATGTCGGCTTGCTCGGAGCCGGCACGATGGGAGCGAGCCTCGCGAAGATCATGGCGGACAAGGGGATCATGGTCCGCTTGAAGGACGTCAAGGCCGAATATCTCGCGAAGGGGCTCAAGGTCGCCTATAACCTCTTCTCCAAGGATGCGAAGAAGAAGAAGGTCACTCAGCGCGAGGCGGATCGCGGTTTCTCACGCATTAGTCCCGCGACCGACTACTCCGGACTCAAGAACGCGGATCTCGTCATCGAGGCAGTGCTTGAGGATCTCAAGATCAAACGAGAGGTCTTCCAAGAACTCGAAAAGGCTTGTGGACCTGACACGATTCTCGCCACGAACACGAGTTCTCTCCGTTTGGCAGACATCGTGACCGCAGTCCAACGACCTGAACGTTTTGTCGGTATTCACTTCTTCAACCCGCCGCACAAGATGCAGCTTGTGGAAGTCGTGACCCTGGACTCGACCGGGGAAGATGCCATCGCGACGGCGCTGGCTCTCGTGAGCAAGCTCGGCAAAACGCCGGTCGTCGTGAAGGATTGTCCCGGATTCCTGGTGAATCGTCTGCTCACTCCTTACATGAACGAGGCGGGATACCTTCTCGCGGAAGTCGATGATCCGATGGAAGTCGAGCGAGCCGCGATCGAGTTCGGATTCCCCATGGGGCCGCTCGAGCTCATGGATCTTGTCGGAGCAGGGGTGGCGGCCAAGGTTTCGCAGGTCCTTTACGAAGCCTACGGCGATCGGATGGCTCCAGCGCCTGCATGGAAGCGGCTCACCGAGTTGCAGAAGTCAATGGGAGCAGCCGGCGCCGCGACTAAGGTGATCCAAGGGAAGGGATCGAAGAAGCAGATCAATCCGCAGGTGGCCAAGGTGATTGCCGAGGTTCGCCGCGAGCGTCAGGCTCAGGCAGGGCCAGGTCGCACAGAAAAACTTTCACACACCGAGATTGCCGAACGGCTCGTCTTCCCGGTGATCAACGAAGCGGCCCGGGCGCTTGATGAAGGGATCGTTCGCTATCCCGAGGAAGTCGACATGTCGATGGTTTTCGGTACCGGCTTCGCGCCCTTCCGTGGCGGACCACTCCGCTATGCCGACTCGATCGGCGTCGGCTATGTGGTGGAGACGCTGGAACGCCTGGCCGCACAGAATCCTCGACTCGCACCCAGCGATGCTCTCCGAGCCCGCGCCGCCGAGGGTGGCCGTGTGTTCGAGTCAGCGCTCAAGGTGCCGGTCTAGGCGATTCGGTTTACTTCACAGAAAAATCGCGAGCCGCGAGGTCACACGCCTCGCGGCTTTTTTCGTCAATCGTGCTCACCGGCGTATGGGATCCGCTATATCACCGCTCGCGCGAGTATGTAGAGATGTCCAAACATGCGGATCAATTTTATCACCGATGAATTCGACGATGCCATCCACGAAAAGAACATGAATACCACCTGGATGCCGACTCCTTGGGCTGGCCGTCAAGCTGGCGTGGTAGCTGCCGTCGCTGGGCGGATTGAAGGTTGCGTCACCGTCTTGAATGATATCCACCGCGTGAGGTGAGTTCGGCGTTCCTCCCTTATTCCAATAGCCGTGGCCAAAGGTGATGCTTGATCCAACCCCTGGCATTGCCCAACATCCGCGTCGATCCATCGGAACCGTACCGGCAATGATTTCTTCGATCATGATCGTCTTTGCCACGCCGTCGGTGATATCACGATCACGAAAGACACGATTGATGCCGGCCACTCCTGAGCCGGATACTTGAAACACACCCCATAGAGAATTCGGATTCAGTTCGACACCACGAAGATTCTTGACGTCGGGGTACAATGTGCGGCACGACAAATCGGGCATGGGAAACGGGCCAATACTCGGTAACTTCTCCACGAGGCAGAGGGGATCAGGGCCGGCGTTCACTGCGTAATTGCCGCGCGCCCAATCTCCACCCATAAGCTTCGACTTCGTTGCTGACTCGCCCGAGTAGTCCGAGGGACAGATAAGCGTCTGACCAACTGCCGAACGAATGGTGTGATTCTGAGGAGCCGATATGGGGACATCTACGTTCCGCCGGTATTCGGGTGGCACTTTTTCTAAGAAGTCAAGTATGGCGAAGTGAAAGCTAATCATGAATCGATCGTTTCGCCAATTCGTCGCATCATTCCCGACGAGATCGACTGTCCCAGGAAACAGTAGCCCCGTGTCAGACAAGATTACGCCCGGCTTGCTCCACAAGGCCGCCGGTGGAAAGGTATCGTACTGCCCTTCATAAGCCCGAACTCCCGTTGAGAGAAATCGCAGGTTCATCTTGCAGGTGTTTTTTCTGGCAGATTCACGAATCACTAAAAAGGTTGGTAGGAGAATCCCGAAAAAAACGACGATCAAACAAATCGGGATCAACGCATCAATAAGTCGGAGCCGCCCCAAGATG
Source organism: bacterium (assembly GCA_019748235.1). Taxonomy (GTDB): domain Bacteria; phylum Planctomycetota; class Planctomycetia; order Kolteriales; family Kolteriaceae; genus JAIEPU01. The sequence goes on along the minus strand of JAIEPU010000192.1, from coordinate 4,371 downwards.
CGGACCCATTGCTTTTGGCCATTCCCTTGCATGAAGATTCATCCTCGTTCATATCTCGACTCACTGCTATTCGAATACGCCAACACAATCATGTTTGTTTTTAAATAGCGCAGAATCTCAAGTTCTCGTTGGCCTGAGGTCTCGAAAGCGTTCCGACCGATTACGATTTTCGATTTCCTAAGATAATCCAATGAACGTCTATTGTTGGCGAAGAAGTACGAGGAATCTCCTCGCGAGCATGCATGGAAGGAAGGAAAAGTTCAGTTTGGAAGATTCACTCATCGACACGATCAGAGATTCGTTCGCTTTTCTGCGGAAGGAATACGGATTCTGCATCACCAGATGCAAAATGGAAAGTTGGTCGACGACAGTGATGTATGTGCACGAGCATCGTGACATTGCTGTGAGCGTTACGTACGAACGACGTGAGGCATACCTCGCGGTCTTGATTCATCGTCTAAAAGACGGAAGATTTCAGTCTAACACGGAGCCATTTACTCCTGAGACGGTGCATAACTTCGATTTTGCATTTCTCGTTCCAAAGGAGTACCGAATGAATCCGACATATTCGTACGGTTCTAACTCAGTCTATTTCACGAAAAGAAGCGGCTTAAAACTCTATATTCGAGAGTTCGCTCGTCTGATCAAGGAGTATGGCAACTCCGTACTCTTAGGAGACAAATCAGAATTCTCATTGGCAGCGACGCAAATGCTTGCAATAAGCCGAAAAGACGCAATAGAAAAATGACGGCAGCTTTACTAATTGTCTATCACCGATTGGCATGCTGCTTCGTCATCTCACCAAACGGAACCAAGACCGGAAGAGATCAAACTCAGCTTCGGCTTTCCAGTCGCTCGGCAAGCTTCATTCGCACTATTCCGGAGGCTGGCTGTCGCACGATTCGGCGAGCAAATTAAGTACTTGTGGGGTGCCGCAAGGGCCTTTTAATTTGATTTCGTGAGATTTGCCAAGTTCGACGCAACAATGAAAATGCAGCGAATGGATGGTCCGGTACACGATTTCATCACTCGTATCGGATGCATCCGGTCTTTCCAAGTCACCGTCCAACAAGGCGTGCTTTTCGTCCAGAGCGTGAACCGTTAAGTTCCATTTGAAGCCCGATGGAAGCGTGCGGCCATGAAAATCGTGCTGGCTTCGGATGTCCATCGACGCGGGTTGATCCGCGAGTACCGTGAGCGTGAGACAAGAAGGCGGATGCGATTTGCCTTCTTCGGTCAATTTCATTCTTACCACGAACTGTTTGCCTTCTTCCGTCAACTTAGTTCGTTCCTCGGGCGATTTGGGATCGATGTTGTCGTCGGCAATTCCGACCCATCCGACCCAAGAGATCACAAGCATGACAGTCGTTGTCAATCCAAACGTTCGCATCGCACCGCGTCCTCTTTGATCACAGCATGCCGTATTCACGGATCACCGTTGCTCTATAGAAGCTCAAACGGAGCAAAAACTAAGCAATTGCCAGGATAACGCAAGGCGTCATCCCCGCATCTTTCGATCGATGAACGCCAATTCGCGGTAGAGGCTTTCGACGAGCGGCAAGTCAACTCCCAGCGACTCAGCGATTTGAAGGGTCGCATGGAAGATTGCTTCGATTTCAAGCGGACGGCCTTGGTCGTAGTCGACTCGCATGCTGGTCCGGTAGGGAGTCATGACTTTGGTGTAAGCGATCATCTGTTCGACGAATGCTTGATCGATGGTCCGGCCGTCGGCTGCGGCGGCGCGAACGATTTCCGCCATGAGGTTTCGGACGACTTGCTCTAGGTCCGGGTCTCCGACGATTTCGTTTGTTTCGGCTTTCAGGAGAACGGAGAGGCCGTTGAAGGGAATATTCCAGACGAGCTTCTTCCACCGGGCGAGGCGAAGATCATCGGTGAGCTCGATGTGAATGCCGGCTCGGATGAAATCGTTCGCGATGGATTGGAGCCGTTCCGAAATCGGGGCCGGCTTGCCATCATGCGTCAACTCCCCCATCCCAATTGTGCCATAGTCGAGATGATGAATATGGCCGGGGCCAATCTTGTTGCAGCAAAGGAAGCAGCATCCTCCGATCACCCGATCTCTGCCGACGATCTCAGCGACTTTTTCCTCGATGCCGATCCCGTTCTGAAGAACGAGTGCGACGCCGTCTGGTTTCATGGATGTTCGAAGGAGTTGAGGGAGCTGATGATTCTCGGTTGTCTTGAGTCCGATGATGACGGCGTCGGCTGGAGGGAGTTCCTCGGCAGTCCGATAGATATCGACGGTGGGGAGAGTGAAGTCGCCATCCTTTGAGTCGACGCGCCAACCATGCTGCCGGACGTGAATGTAATCACTTCTCACGAGGAAGGAAACGCGATGCCCGACCCGTTGAAGTCGGCAGCCGTAGAAACCACCTAATGCACCAGCGCCGATCACCGTGTAATGGCGTAGTTCTGGCATTGCGTTCAGGAAACCTCGCTATTGCATCGTGACTCGAACACGCAGGTAGAAGAAACGGAGATGAGATACAAAACTTTGACCAGTTTGGTCGCGATTGGACTCTCTAGTAGCGGTGAAAGCTGAAACTGAGACGCAGAAAGAGAATAATCGGATCATTTACGCTGGTTTTCAATACGGTGAGTCTATCCCCTATTCGGCATAGCTATTGAAGTTGCGCTAATTCGATAAACCAAGAAATTATTGACAACTGGGCTTATTTGCGCTTGCGGTGCGCCGGCAGTCTGGGTATCTTTTCAGCTCCGAAGGCCCTGTCTTCGGTCTGCCCGTTTTCTCCCCCGAGAGCGAAAGCTCTCCTACCGGACACGCGAGTGTCCAAAAATCCTACCGGACGTCTCACCGTGTGATGTCGTTCGAGGTTTTTGAATCAGAGATCAAGCTTCATCGTGCTTCACGATGTCGTTGGTCGTCACTACGTGGAATCCTTGCTTCACGGATAGGCAAGGACGAGTCGTCAGTGATTTTGTCGTGTCGCTTCGCGCTGATGTTCCGCATTAGCGTTAAGGCGGCGTTATCCCCACCTCGTCACGCTCCTTTGGGGGCGGGGCGACGGCAATGGTTGGCCATTGGTTAGCGACGCGGGCCTGGTCAACCCAAAACTACACCGGGTCGAACCCACCCAGAGGAGGAGAAAGCGTTGAACACGCTTCGAATGACGATTGCCGCTCTTGGACTGCTTGTAGCATTCGCAGCTCCAAGTCACGCCGCCCTGATTACTTACGATCTCACCTTTGATGAGTTCATCAACACTCCCGTACCGGTGCCCCCCGGTTTGCAGATCAACGAACCCGATGGTGCGTTCACGACCGTGAGCTACTTCGGCGGTACCGAGGCCACGTACGGTTTTGGATCCGGACTTTCCATTTTTCCGAATATCACCACGCCGTTTCTGGAAGGAACCGCCAACGGAACGGTGATCTTCTCATTCTCGTCGCCGGTTAGTAACTTCAACTTCGATATCGGCTTGATCACGTTCTTTGACGTGCCTAACGATTACACCGTCACCGTTTTTAAGACGGGTGTCGTCGGGCCGGCCGATACGATTCCGGTCAATGCAACGGCAGTGGGCTTCTTGCCGTACGATCACTTCACCTACTCTGACGCCACTGCGGACATCACAGGCTTCACGGTGATGTTCAACTCGTCGATTACCAGTTTCGCGATCGACAATCTGTTCGCGTCGAATGCTGTTGTTCCCGAGGCTTCAACCCTCGTGCTCGGCAGCATCGCCATGCTTGGGATGGGTGTGATCGGCTATCGCCGTCGCCGCTCCGCCTAATCAATTGGTCCTCAGTGTTGTGTAGAACCGAGGGAGCCATCCATTTGGGTGGCTCCCTCGCATTTCTTGAGATACACACGTCAGCTACTCGGAATGAATTCGCAAGCATCGCCGACACTCGGTTAAGATGAACTCGGATCGTGAGGAAGAGAACATTTCGATGAATATCCCGAGACGCCTATTGGATTGGCAAGCTGAGCATACCGAATGGAGAAGGGACCTTCATGCCCATCCAGAGATCGCCTTCGAGGAAAAGTACACGTCTGACTTCGTGGCCGCTCGACTGGAAAATTTTGGGCTCGCCGTGCATCGCGGCTTGGCGGGAACAGGGGTCGTTGGAACACTCAAAGGAGTAGAAGGCTCCGTCCGTGCGATCGGCCTTCGTGCGGACATGGACGCACTTCCTATTGAGGAGCGAACGAATCTTCCTTATCAGTCGAAAAACCGTGGAAAAATGCATGCGTGTGGGCACGATGGTCACACCACCATGCTACTAGCGGCAGCGCGTTACTTATCTCAGTCTTCGAAATTGAACGGCACCGTTCACTTTATTTTTCAACCGGCTGAGGAGAATGAAGGAGGAGGAGATAGAGAA
>JAIEPU010000024.1 GCA_019748235.1 bacterium | reverse complement strand
GGTGTTAGCGTGGGTATCGTTTCCGTGCTCGGCCGAATCTTCATGCGTCCGGTTGATTGTCCCTTGGCCGCGCTCGATCGCGTTCTCGAGCAACTCGCTCCAAAGACCAATGTAATCCTCGTGGATGTGCATGCTGAGGCGACCAGCGAAAAGCAAGTGATGTTCCGTTATCTTTCGGGCAAGGTGAGCGCCGTCGTGGGGACTCATACGCATGTCCCCACCGCAGATGCGATGATCTCTGCCGAAGGGACGGCTTACATTACAGACGTCGGCATGACCGGTCCGTACGAAAGCATCATCGGTCGACGGATCGACAACGTCATTCACACCACGAAAACGTTTGAGCCGCTCTCTTTCGACGTTGCCACCGGCGATCCACGCATCAGCGGCGTCATTCTCGATATTGACGAGGTGACCGGTAAAGCAACGGCCATCGAACCGATCCATATGAATAAAGCCGACATCGACGCCATTGCCGATCCCACCCTGGCGGAGTCATGAACAGCCTCGCTCCTCCCTCCGAAGATCAAGTTCTCTCGATCAGCGATCTGACCAGTCAGATTACCGGCACCTTGCGCATGCATTTCCCGGAGGTCTGGGTCGCGGGAGAGGTATCAAATTTTTCGCAGTCGGGGGCAGGCCACGCTTACTTGACGTTGAAGGATGACAAAGCTCAGATTCGCGCGGTTATCTGGCGAGGGACGATGGCGACGATACCGTTCGAAGTGGCGGACGGGCTCGATGTGATTGCCCTCGGGTCCATTGACGTCTACGCGAGCCGTGGACAGTATCAGCTCACGATCCGTCAGCTTCTTCCCAAGGGGATCGGTCCCCTGGAACTCGCGTTTCGCCAGTTGAGGGACAAACTGGATCGGGAGGGACTGTTCGATCCCGAGCACAAACGGCCGATCCCATCCTTTCCTCGTCGGGTCATGCTCGTTACCAGCCCTCGGAGCGCGGCGATTCGAGACTTCCTTGAAGTGGCGGGACGACGTTGGCAAGGGAGTGACATCATCGTCTGCCCTTGTGCGGTGCAGGGAGACGCGGCGATCGGCGAAATACTTCATGCACTGGAGTCGGCTCAGCAGGTCCCAGGGGCGGACGTCATCGCATTGATTCGAGGTGGAGGAAGCCTCGAAGATTTCGCTGCATTCAATAGTGAGGAAGTTGCTCGCGCAGTGTACGCATCTCGCCTGCCGGTCGTGTGTGGTGTCGGACACGAGATTGATATCTCGATCGCGGATCTGGTGGCGGACTTGCGTGCACTCACTCCGAGTGAAGCCGCCGAACGAATCTTCCCTGACGGTCATGCCCTCCGAACACAGCTCGGGCCTTGGGGGGATCGATTACTGGGCGCGATGATTCGCCAGATCGAACGAAATCGGCATCACGTCAATGTCTTGAACGAGACGAAGACGTTTAAGTTCCCGCTCGACCGTTGGCACGAGCAATCACGCCGGCTCGATGAGTGCGAGTCAGACCTCGCTCGCACGCTGGTCAATCGTCTTGCAAACGAGCAGAATCGATTAGCGATGATTGCCAAGCATTTGGATTCACTGAGTCCGCTTTCGACATTAGCGCGGGGTTATGCACTCGTTTCCCGTGACTCAGACGGCGGATTGGTGACGAAACCAGACGATGTCAATGTTGAGGATCGAGTGATGGTTCGTCTGTCTCGGGGCAAGATCGCATGCCGTGTGGAAGGAGTCGAAAGTGTCGACGGAACCTAATCCATCTTTCGAAGATGCCATCGCCGAATTGACACAAATTGTTCAGACGTTAGAGCGTGGCCAGCCAACACTTGATGAGAGTCTGGCCCGATTTGAACGAGGAGTCGAACTCCTACGTCAATGCCGACAACAGCTTGATGCGGCGGAATGCCGGGTGAAGGAGTTAGTCGAAATCGACGAACATGGTCACGCCAAGTTTCGCGAATTCGATCATCAAGCAACCGTTGAAAAGGGGAAGCGAGAACGGACGGCCTCCAAAAAGAAGAAGCCTCCAACAGAGCCGGAGCCACTCGATATCCAGATCGAGGAGAAAGGGCTCTTCGAGTAACGCGGGTTGATCCCCTGCGACCAAGACGCACGTTCGTATGAGCGCCGACTCTCTACAATGGGCAGAATTCTCATGGTTGCGGGCGGCTGGTAAATGGATCATCACGCAGAGTCTTGTCATTCCCTTCGTCGGCTCGAAGAGTCGATTGAGCCAATTCGAAGTCATCTTGTCGCTCATCCGATTTACGGAGAATTGCGGGGAATCCAAGATCTCCGATGGTTCATGGAGAACCATGTTTTCGCTGTTTGGGACTTCATGGTGCTACTCAAGGCTTTGCAGCGGCAGCTCACATGCGTTGACCCTGTTTGGCGACCGGTCGGCAGTCCATGTATCCGACGACTCATCAACGAGATCGTGCTCGGCGAAGAATCAGATCTCGATGCTGATGGAAATGCGATAAGTCACTTTGAAATGTATTTGGACGCGATGCGCGAGGTGCAAGCCTCGACTGATTCCATCGAACGATTCATTCAACTCCTTTCGAACGGCGCGAGTGTCAACAACGCCTTTGAAGAAGCGAACGTGCCCGAGCCTGCGCAAGGATTTGTAAAGACGACATTCGCGATTCTAAATTCTGGATCGCTTCCCGCAATTGCTGCGGCCTTCACCTTTGGACGCGAAGATCTAATTCCGGAGATGTTTCAATCGGTGCTCAGCGAGATCAATCGGCAAGGTTCGGCAACCGGTCGATTCCGCTTTTACTTAGCCCGTCACATTGAACTCGATGGTGATTGCCATTCTGGACTCGCCCGTCAGATGATGACAGGAATATGTCAGTCAGATCAGGATTGGAAGCTCGCTGAAGAAGCGGCTTGTCGCTCCTTAATCGCCCGGCAGGAACTGTGGAGTCGAGTTCTTGAAGGATTTCCTACTCCCTCGGCATAGTCAAAACATCCTCAATCGTTCGGAAAGATGAATGAATACAGTTTTGCCCGCTTCATCTTGATGAAGAGTTTGACCGGTTTACCCACCAGTGACGACAGGTCGGACGAACCTTTCCAATAGACTTGTTGGTCGATGAAGTTACCGCCGATCTCTTCGCATTCGTCGAGCGAGAAACCAGGGATGGCGTGGCCGGCGGCGTCGCGTATTTCGACGAACGCGGTGCCGGTGGAACCCGTATCGATGTTAAGGCGGAGCCTACTGCCGTTAAACGTGATGAGGGGCGTCTCGAGCCAGCCTCCTTTGAAACTCGCATCGGCTGACATGAATCCATCCAGCCGTTGTCTGACGATGCCAATCCCGCCCAGTCCGTCGACTCGTTCGTACTCAGCCCGAAGAAATGCAGAGTCGTGGAGTCGACCGGTTGAGTTGTAATACTGGTAGATATAGTTGCCGCGTATGACCATACCGGGTGCCATTACCGCGTACCAACGATCCCACTCGTCCGCGAGCCCGGTCGGAAAGTACGGCTCGCGACTGGGTCTGTTCCATGAAACGCCGTCACGACTCACCGCGAGCTGAATTTCAAGCATCCCGAAGTCTTCCCATTGCCCAGCGTGTGGCGGCTTCACGAACGGATGTCGCTTCGGATCGAAGTGGCGAAAGGGAGCCGTGAACATGAGATAGACGTCTTCCGCCGTGGGGTAGAAAGTGGCGGCATTGTAGTAAAGATCAGAATGGGGATCGTTTTCCGCATCGGCGGAGAGAACGACGTTCAGATTCTCGATGCTCGGGAAGAGTCGATCGTGGTCGGTCCTCTGGTAAGGCCATGGATTGAGAGGATCATTAACCTCTATTCGACCGACGCGTCGCTGATTCTCCGAACCATAGTCGAATGCGCGGAGGTAGATGACGTACTTTCCGATACGTTCGTCCCAGTTCACAATCGTCGGGTTATCCGTGTAGAAGAGAAGGGGAGAACGCGATCAACCTTCGTGAAGGTGATGCCATCAGGCGAGGTGTACGCGAACACCCCGTCCGTGACAGGATCGAATGGCTGTTTTGTTTCGAGCCTGAAGAGCTTGTATTTCTTCGCCGGATCGGATTCGTGAGGATCGAGGAAGATCGTGGGAAAAATGCCGCCGTCGATTTTGACGTCGGTTTGTTTAAAGTGAATTCCGTCATTCGTCTCAAGGACAATGAGCCCGTCCGCGCCGACATAAAGTCGCGCGGTTCCGTCGGTATCGATGACTCGGCTCACGAAGCCATTTACAGGGAGAGACTTCCCGTTTTCGTCGAGGATGCGTCCCATCTTTTGGGCGGGATTCGTTCGAAGCTCGATTCCCTCGCTCCTCGCGATGAACCGGTGGTCGATAAAAAGTTGCTTTCGATTGGAAACATGGAGAGGCGTTTCATCGGCGAAAAGCGTGATCGTGCTGAATATGCGGAGAATCAGTGTCAGTCGAATAAGATGAATATGCCGTTCCTTCGATAGACCGTCGTCTTGTATTAGGTGACGAATGGAGTGAATGCGTTTCGCTCAAAACTCCGGCTTCGCTTCTCCCTTCGCGTCTTCTTTTGACTTGAGGTAAGCCTCATACTCCGGTGACTTCACGAAGTTGGCATACTCGGGAACGCTCTTCAGGTCAGCGAACTCAAAGCCGAACTTTGATTCCAACGTATCGAGCATTTCCTTCGTCAAAGCATTGTCCTTAGTTTGGAGCGATGCGTTCAGCGTGATCTCGTAGAGCTTGCCGTAATCTGGTTCCTGTTTCATTCCATCCTTGGCGGATCGAATCGCTTGTTCCGGCTTCTCGTCAAGCAAATTGAGCGTCGCCTTGAGGAAGGAAAGGTGACCGTCTCCCCCAGTTCGTTCGAGCAGGCGATCGATCGCTTGAATGGCAAGGTCGTACTTCTTGGCCAAGAAGAACGCATCGATGGAGATGAAGTCCTTCGATGGATCGTTCGGAAATTCTTTCGCGTAGTCCTCCATCACTTGCTGATAGAGTTTCTCGTCAAGATTTGCGGCCGCTTGCAGCAGGAGCGTCATGACGACTTTTGATTTTTGGAGGTCAGCAGGTATTTTGCCGTAGAGATCAACGACCGTTTGATAGTTCTTCTCTCGCAAGGCCGCCGACATCTCACCGACTCGGTCATAGCCACCTTCGAGACTCTTCTCGTTCCCCGCATTCTTCTTGAGCGTATCCTTTGCATCCTCGCAGATCTTTCGAAACGTATCGGTCAACGTTTCACCGGTCATGTAGTTGTAAAACTCGGCGGCGCCGATCTCGCCGTTGGATTTTCGAGTGAGTTCCAGTTCGTGAAAATTCATCGCTTCGTCTTTGGCGATCAGACGGAATAATCCTTTCCAAGTGCCTTTCGCCTGCCGCAGTCGGGTGAACTTGTACGACTGGAAAGTGTCCTTTTGCGTCACGAGATTCTGCACGGATCGAAGAACGCCGTCTGTTCGTTTTGACGCCCCCTCTCGAAATCCCTTGGAAAATGCGTCCTTCTGTCCATCGGTTGCTCGCCATGCCATGCCGGGAATGTCGATGTGATCGCTCAACCACAGCCCGTCCCCTTCCATGAACCGCTCCGCGAATTCCTCGCAGAATGCGCGAGCTTCCTCTTCCGTGACGGGCTTCTTCGGCGTGGGGGGATCAGCCGAAGCGGAATTAATGAGAGGCGTTACAGCGAACATGAGAAGCATCAATCGGCAGGCGTTCATGATACTCTCCCAAACTGGAGACCAAAGAATCGACGAGTCGTTTACATCGACAAGAGTAGCGGCAGATGAACCGACGATCCAGATCTTACTCAGGAAGCTTTACTGAAGTGATGCATTTCATCGACCAGACGAGTCAGCTCGTCGGCCCAGTAGGGATGAGGAAAACGCTGCTTCATAACGTGTGCAACGGAGCGGTAGTACCAAAGAGTGCCGTCACGGCCACCGTTGAATTTCTCGAACACTTGATTGCCATACTGGCGGAGATCGAAGACGATTGTGCGGGCATTGTGAATCTTGTCGGCGAGGGAGACGCGAAGGGCTCCAATCGACGCCTTCGCGAGGTGTTCGATATAGCTCTCCTTTCGCTGACGCCACGGCGGTTTTGGTGACTCGAACGTATCGGAACAGCTCTCGACAATATTAGCGACAGTTTTTCCAAACTCCCGTTCGATGGCGGCCAGCGTATCGCGTCCCCCTTGATCCTCCGCGGCATCGTGCAGCAAGGCGGCGATGATCTCGTCCTCACTTCCTCCCATTTCCGCGACCATTCCGGCCACCGCGAGTAAGTGAGACGCATAAGGGATGTCCGTCGACTTTCGCATCTGATGCCGATGCCATTTCATCGCCAATAGAATCGCCTGATCAACTCGCTCGGACAGAACGGGCATCAAACGAGCTCCTCATTCACCGGGACTCAATCGGCCGGAAGACAGCTACCGACGGCCACCCATATGACTCATTTCGAGGGATTTGGGCTGTCCAACGTATTTCTAAGACGGCATGTCCGATTGTAGCGTTTGGAATCATCGTGCCGACATTCGGAACCGGCGATGAACCTGATGGATTGCTTCGGGCTCGATATAGGATAGTAGCATGGACGAACATGGTTTTTTTCGAGTCGCTGCCGCTTCCCCACGAGTCTCCGTCGGTAATCCGGCGGCGAATGCGGTCGCCATTCTTGAGATGGTCAAGCAAGCGGCCGATCAAAAGGCCGAGCTCATCGTATTCCCGGAGCTATCTCTCACCGGATACACCTGCGGCGACTTGTTCGCGGATGAGACACTCCTCCGTGGCGCGGCCGAAGCACTTCATTCGCTTGCCCTAGACATCGCGCAGTTCTACTCGGGTGTCGTGGTCGTTGGGCTGCCGGTCAGGCGACGTTCCCAGCTTTTCAACTGCGCAGCCGTCGTTCAGAAGGGATATGTGATTGGACTCGTTCCGAAACGGTTCATTCCGAATTACAAAGAGTTCTACGAGCGACGATGGTTTTCACCGGGGCCAATTCCATTCCGAAAGTACGTCGATTTCGGTGAGTTCACGCACGTCAACATTCAAACCGACGAGCTCTACGTCTTCTACGAAGACAATGAAGTCGCGACGGCAACGTCCACCATCCTTGGCGTTGAAATCTGTGAAGATCTCTGGGTTCCCGTTCCGCCGAGTAGTGAGCTAGCACTTCGGGGCGCGAACGTCATCGTCAATCTGTCCGCCAGTAATGAAGTCATCACGAAAGCAGACTATCGGCGCGATCTCGTGGTGGGACAATCCGCGCGACTGATGTCAGCCTACATCTACGCCGGCGCAAGCGTGACAGAGTCGACGACCGATCTCGTCTTTGGCGGCCATTGTCTGATTGCGGAAAACGGAGCACTGCTTGCGGAGTCGAAGCGATTTCATCGAGACGGCGCACTCATCGTGGCCGACATCGATATCGAGCGACTCAACGGCGATCGCCGGCGATCTGGAACCTTCGGGGATCAATCGGCCGAGAGGATTACCGAATACACCAAGAAACAACGAATCACTGAATTGCTTCAAGAGAGTGGTTTGAGCGCCTCTCTCCATCCGCCGCATGAAACGCTGCTTCGGCCGGTGACTCCGCACCCGTTCGTACCAAGTGAAAGTCAGCGGCTCGCGGATCGATGCGAAGAGATCTTTCACATTCAAACCGCGGCACTCGCGAAGCGGATCGAAGTCTCCAAGCAGCGATCGCTTCATATCGGCGTCTCTGGCGGGCTGGACTCGACGCTTTCTTTGCTCGTCGCCACAAAAACATGCGACTTGCTTGGTCTGCCGCGCGAGACGGTTCACGGCTTGACCATGCCGGGTTTCGGCACCAGTAGCCGCACGAAGACAAACGCGATCGCGCTGATGGAGCATCTAGGGATCGCGAGTGAAACGATCGATATTCGTCAGCTCTGTCTCGACACGTTCATCTCGCTCGGACACAAGCCCTTTGGCATCGATCCCTCGGGAATGGATCTCGACTCCTTCGTAGCGGCGCTGACCCATGTGCCGACCGAACAGCGAAGCGATCTTGTCTTTGAAAACGTCCAGGCGCGCGTCCGGACACTTCTTTTGATGAATCGGGGGTTCGTGGTCGGGACCGGAGATATGTCCGAACTTGCTCTCGGGTGGGCGACTTACAATGCCGACCACATGAGCATGTACAACCCGAATGCAGGCGTTCCGAAAACGCTCGTCCGGTTCCTTGTCGAGTGGGCAGCCGATCACGAATTCGAAGGGCCCGCCCGAGACGTGCTTCACTCGATCGCGCAGACCGAAATCTCTCCTGAACTACTGCCGCTCGGGGAAGGGGAGTCGCTTCAGAGCACCGAGGGAACGATCGGCCCCTACGAGTTGCATGATTTCTTTCTTTACTACGTGCTTCGATTTGGGTTCCGGCCGTCCAAGATCTACCGTCTCGCGCGTCAGGCGATTTTCTCGCGCCCCTATACTCCGGTTGAAATCAGAACATGGATGAAGGTCTTCTATCGGCGGTTCTTTGCCAATCAGTTCAAGCGATCCTGCGTCCCGGACGGTCCAAAGGTTGGCTCTGTCAGTCTTTCCCCTCGTGGGGACTGGCGGATGCCGAGCGATGCTGATGCCTCCCTTTGGCTTACTGAAGTCGACGGTTTATGTGATTAACTGTCCCCAATGAGTGATCTGTTCGATCCCTTCCAAGGGCTCCCAATTCATCGAAACATCCTGCCCAATAGAGAGTTCCGTCGCGATTAGCTGGCTTTCCTTAATTGAAGATCCGTAGTATGAGAAGGGCAGTTCGGGGATTATCGTCTATCGACGTTTCCCCGGAGCCGCGTAAAGGTATGGGAAGACGAACGTTTGAGTTGCCATCGCGGCTGACATTCTCTCTCTCCAAGGAATTTGAAATGCGTTCTCTCGTGTTAGGTATGGCGGGCCTCGCCCTGGCGTATTCAGTCGGATGTAATCAGGCTCCCTCAGCGGATTCTAAGCCTGCGGAGAAGGGGAAAGAAGTTGCCGCGGCGACCGCGCCTGCCGCCGAATCGGCGACCTCTTCAAAGGTTGAGACCGCACCGGCCAAGACTGATGCCGAGGTGAAGCCGGCTCAGGGTGTCGCACCCGACGCGGAAGCGAAGGATGCTGCCCCGGCCGCTGACGCCCCGAAAAAAGAGAAGAAGCCAGAAGAACAGGCGATGGACCGGCTCAAGGAAATCCTTGAGCGCGAACCGACGAGCCAAGAGGAAGTAAAGCACAACATTCAGCAGGCAGTCGAGGAGACGGACAAGATTCTTGCCATGCCCGAGGCTGATTCTGTCATCAAGGATCGTGCCGGTCTCATTCAAATCGACCTGCTGGCTCAAGGGGTCGGATTCCAAATTGATGGCTTCGAGGCGAAGCTTCGTCAACTGTGCGAAAGTCTTCAAAAGCAGGACCCACCCAGTCGGCTCGCTCCCCGGGCTAAGGTTTATCTCCTAAGACTCGATTACTTCGACAAAGAGGGGCATCCCAAGGAGGGAGCCATTGATGCGATCGTGAAGTTCGGTGAGGAGTCGCCGAAGAATGCCACTCCTGCCATACAGCTTCTCGGCCTTGTGGGTGACGGAGCTGACGATCAAGGGAACACTGAGCTAGCCCTGAAGGCCTACAAGACCGCGAAGGAAAAGTTCCCGGACTCGCAAGCATTACAACAAATCATCGCGAACTTGAAGCGATTGGAAGCCGTGGGGAAGGATTTCCCGATCGAAGGGACCCTGGTGAGCGGCGACAAGATCAATCCCGAGCAATATAAGGGGAAGGTCGTTCTCGTTGACTTCTGGGCAACGTGGTGCGGCCCTTGTGTCGCCGAGCTTCCCAATGTGAAGAAGATCTACGACGAGTATCATGACAAAGGATTCGAGATCGTCGGCGTTTCGCTCGACGAAGAGAAGGCGGAACTGGAAGCATTCGTCGAGGAGAAAAAACTCCCCTGGGCACAAACGTTCCCCGTCGGCCAAGAAGGGAAGGGGTGGGAGCATCCGCTCGTCGACAAGTACGGTATTTCCGGAATCCCCGCGATGTTCCTCATCGATCGAGAAGGCAAGCTCGTTTCGACGTCTCTACACGGCGACAAGCTCGCGGCAAAAGTGAAGGAACTGGTCGAGAAGAAGTAAGCTCTCTAACCATTGAAAACGCGAAACTCACCGAGCGGTCATTGGATGGCTCGGTGAGTTTGTCATTTGACTGACGGCATAAACTCACCACTCAGCCTGGCGGCCAATCGAGTCCCCGCCCCCCAAGAATGTGCAAATGAAGATGAGGCACCGTTTGGCCGGCCCCTTCATTGCAATTGATGACGAGCCGATAGCTTTCCAATCCTTCCTCTTTGGCGATCTTGGCAGCCGTCAAATGAAGATGACCGAGCAAAGCTTCATCTTCCGCTTTCACGTCCGCATGGGTTCGGATGACCTTGCGCGGGATAACCAGGATATGGGTCGGCGCCTGCGGATTGATGTCTCGAAACGCCACGCATTGTTCGTCCTGGTAAACAATGTCGGCGGGGAGTTTCCCCTCTGCGATTTCGAGAAAGATATTTCGGTCCATCATTGGCATGGATGCGTCCCGTTCGTGCTTTCGTGTTCATTGATCGATCTGATTCGGGCGTTCATACGATTCCTTTGATCGATCCCCTTCGACATTAACTTGCTCTGAACGCCACGGCAAATGGAATGAAACTCACGACGGTCGACGACGGCGACTCGCTTCGTCAAGAATCGATTGATCATGGACTGAAAGTGATTCTCGTCCACGCTCCTTCATTTTTCGAAGGACGGAGTCTAATCGTCGATCAAGTTCCTCATCTGAAAGTTGAGCGAGGTGGGTAGCCGAGTGAGATGATGCGGTTGGTGCGGAAAATGTAAACTGCGCACGGGGCCTATCCATTGATACCGGGCTTCTCGATTTCCGACTGATCAGCCAGCTTGAGACGAGTCCGACAGAGATGGCAATCAGTTGTGCGGGAAGCACGATCGGCCAAGGCTCCGTGAAAAAAATCAGCGTGAAGAGAACGATCAAATAAGAGAGAGAAGCTGCCCAGATTGGAACGGTGTATCGCACGATTTTGAGGTGCGACCATGGTGAAATGCCTAACAAGCAGATGACGATTGCAGTTACGGCAGGTGAGCCAGTAAGTGGAGTTGCGAGTCCGGCGAAGAGATCGAATGCGTCGGCAGCATATTGAAGTGCAATCCAAAGAATGCCCGTCACCGCGCAAAAGAGGAGGTACATTAAAAGGAAGCGAACTGAACCAAATCGCTCCTCTAGCTCTCGGCCAAATAGGCCGATAGTAACCGCAATTAGCGCCGTCATCATGGGGGTCGTGGGTTGAACTAACTGTCCAGTCCAGATTTCCCAAACCCTACCGTCGAAAACATCCCTCGGAATGAGAGCGAAAGCTGCGAGAAATTTCTTGAGGTGAGACAGGGGTAGCGCTAAAAGATGAATTGCAATGAGAGCCGCAGAAACAGGCCAGGGGATGACGGCCATTACGCGCGAATACCAAGGAAAAAAGGACTTCCGGCTGATGGCCACAACAAGTTTCCCACCGTCAGTGCATCAATTGTCGCAGTTAGCTTTGGTAAACTGGGATACTTGGCGATTCCTAAGCCCATAGGGGAAAAGTGCTTAGCGAACATTAGGAAAAAATTCACAAAATCAGGTCGTTACCTTAAATTGTTCCTTGCAGTCTTGGACTTCTCGGCTAAAATCCGACCAACACCCCACGATCGGGGTACTCATCGGGTCTCCCAAGCGAAAAGCAGCACCTGCTGTCTTGCAGGGTTCCCACCAGTATACGCTTGAGGCTCTAGTCGGCACTAGTCGTTTGTTCTTCAACAGGGGGAAATGTGTCAACCATTAGTGCACCGCGCTCAGATAGTTTTTCTGACTCGCTCGATGTCGAAGAGGGACAGCTCTCTTCACGAGTGTTGTCCACCGATGAGGAGAGAAAGCTCCTCAAGGAATTCTGGACGACCAAGAAGGCATTGGCGAAGCGGTTGAGCGAGCAGCTCAAGGAGCGCATGACACCCGAAGAGCGCAAGAATCCCCTTGCGATCGCTAAGTTCATTTCCGTGCGGATGAACCGCCGGCGTTGGCGTGACAAAAAGTCACGTGACCTTATCAACGATTACACTCACTTGAAGCACCGTCTCGCGTCCGCCAACATTCGTTTGGCCGCTCACTTGGCGAAGCGCTTCCGCAGCTACGGGGTTCCTTACTCCGATTTGCTGCATGAAGCCGTCTGTGGGTTGATGCACGCGATCGATCGCTTCGATCTGAACTTCGATACACGCTTGGCGACGTACGCAACCTGGTGGATTCGGCAGGCTCTTCAAATCGCTGTCGCTCAGCAGTCACACCTCGTCTCGCTTTCGCCTCACCACTTGCAGCAGCTTGGTCGCTGGCAGCAAGAGGTTGAGGCCATGGCTCACGCCGATGGCGAGATTCCGACCAACGAAAAGGTTCAGAAGAAGAAGGGGGTCGAGAGCGCACAGCTCACTCGTCTCCAGGCCGTTGCTCGTTCCCCTGTTTCCATCGATGCAACCCTGGACGAGTCCTCTGAGTTCTCGCTCTCTCACGTGGTGACCCAGCAGGACGCCTTCGCCGAACGTAATCAGTTCGAGTTGAAGGAACTCCTCGGCCACCTGATGCACTTGCTCCAGCCGCGTGAGCGTACGGTCCTCACCCTTCGTTACGGCCTGACCGGCGAAGGTGGACTTAGTCTCCGCGACATCGGCAAGGTGCTTCTCGTGAGCAAGGAACGAGTTCGTCAGATTCAGAACCGAGCGCTTGACAAGCTTCGCGCGTCGGCCAATCAAGACGGCCTTAAGGAATCGCTTCTCTCGGTTCACTAAGCCGACGAAGCTCGATCATTAACATCGCAGCCATGCCTGAGTGAATCGGGCATGGCTGTTTTGCGTTTCTAGTCCTTATTTGTTGAATCATTTCTTATTGTAATGCAGACGCATGGGTGGACGATCAACTGATGAATCTCTCATGGTAACTGTCTTTAGCGTAAACCTTTCGCTGTCTCACACCATAGACAATTCGTTGCCAAGACTATCCAGCCTGGTGAACTTCAATGCTGCTTTTGTCTCCTTCATGACTGACGTAGAGAGTTCATTCTTGGAGATGAATCATGAAACGTTTTCATGATGAATTGGCCATCATGAAGCGGCGGAAGAGATTTCGCGAGTCATGGGATCGACAATTCCCCAGCACCCGTAAATATCCATTAGGAATGTATCGGAAAGCTAGGCCATTTGGTTGCGGCAATACCCAGTGTGGCCTTTGCCATGGCAATAAATATCCCAAGCGACATCCCACCAAACAAGAACGCCAAAGCGACGACGAGATTAGGCTTTCGTCGGGCGGAGGTGATACCCACCATTTTTGATGTTGCCGAGATTTACTTAGGTCCGTCTGATAATCGAACCCAACAGCGAAGAAAGCCGACCCCACACAGGGCCGGCTTTCTCGAGGGGATAGTAACTTGGCGACTCGATCAAGTGCTAACGGCTCGCGACGTTGAGCCATCCGCGATACATGCGGCCTTCACGGACGACATGGAAAGCCAGCCGATCGAGTGATTCGTTCTTTTGCATGTCGAGGACGTAACGAACGTGGCTCTCTGACAGCATTTCAAGCTGCTGCATGCCGACGAGGATGTCTCCCACTTGCAGGCCGGCTTGTTCCGCGGGACTTCCCCCACGGATCGCACTGATGAGCATCCCACCCCGAAGATCGCTCGAGTACTTTCGCAGTTCCGAAGCTCCGGCGTAGGGCATGACTTTGATACCGAGCGTAGACCAGACGCGGTCGTCGGCTCGAGCCACCATCTCGGTGCCTGGGGCCGAGGCTAGAGAGACCTTGATCTCTTGTTCATTCTCGTTGCGTACGACGCGGACAGCGACTGCGTCGCGAGGCGTTTTGTCGAGTAACGCACGTTCGATGTCAAAGGAGTAATGTATCTGCTTTCCGTCGACCGAAACCAACTGATCGCCGGGCTGCAAGCCTGCCTTTTGAGCAGGGCTCCCCGGCTCGACTTGGTTGACGACGACCCGGATACCACCGGGAGCATCCATGAGCACGATTCCGTGCCAGGTTCCGCGAAGCTTGCGGACGCTCATGAGTTTGCCGAGTATCCGTTTGACGTCGTCCACTGGAATGGCAAAGCCGATTCCCTGGGCTCCCGCACGGATCGCAACGTTCAGGCCGATCATTTGGCCGTCGATGTTGATAAGCGGGCCGCCCGAGTTTCCGGGATTGATGCTCGCGTCGGTTTGAATGAGATCGCGGTATTCCTGAGAGGCCGACAGGCGAACATTGCGATGCAACTCGCTAATGATCCCTTGCGTGATCGTGTGTTCGTAACCGAAAGCGTTTCCGATCGCCACGACCGTTTCGCCATGCATGAGATCATCGCTTCGGCCGAATGGCATCACCGGGAGTGCTGAGAGGGGCTCGATGTGGAGAAGAGCCAGATCCGTTTCCGGATCGCGAGCGACGACTTCCGCTGGATACGTCGAACCGTCGACCAGGGTTACGCGGATACTGCTCACATCCTCGATGACGTGATAGTTGGTGACGATGTAACCTCGTTCGTCAACGACGACTCCTGTTCCCATCCCGCTCATGCGACCGGGCTGAGTGTTCTCCTGCGAAGTGACAACTTTTTGACTGTGGATGTTGACGACAGCGGGCCGGACGCTTTTGATCGCGCGGACGAGAGGGGTCTCTCGATTGCTGGCGTGAGCGCTGGGAATAGTAATGGTCAAACCCAGACAGGTCACCAAGAGGAGCAGGCTCAAGCGTGCCGCTCCACCTCGGTACTGCGCTCGGCGAGGAAAACCTCGACTCGGGGCATTCGGCTCCATCCGGCAACCTCGATGTCTAACGATTGTTGTTCGATCCCCCCGACTCGGGCTTGCATCCAGCGGATGTAGCCACGAATACGGTTGAATCTGTTATTCGTCCCAGTTGTGAACCGAGGAGGCCGAGCGAAGGCTTGGGCGATCCCCCTCGCCAGCCTGGAACGTTAGGCTGGCATGTTCTCTTTTCCACGCTAAAGGTCGGCAGAGGTGGTCGGCAGCCTTGATGGCGCAGGCCCGCACAGTGATCGTGAAGCGTTCCCGAAGGTATCCCTAGCACGGTGAGCGCAGTTGTAACGCTTGTGATGATTGGAAGGGGCGTCGGACCTAGCGACGGTGCGGACTTGCATGCTTGATTAATGGAAAAGTGAGGGCAATTTGCTCAAGCTCCCGATCATGGGGGAAGAGCAATTCGAACCCAGATCGGAGCCTGCTCAGCTAACGGTGTGGTCTTTTGTT
The DNA here is from genome assembly GCA_019748235.1 of bacterium. Lineage (GTDB taxonomy): Bacteria > Planctomycetota > Planctomycetia > Kolteriales > Kolteriaceae > JAIEPU01. The sequence continues at coordinate 5,675 of JAIEPU010000024.1, read as the reverse complement.
CACTTACCTCAGAATAGTCGATTGTAGCCATTCAAAGCGGCCACGCGATAAGCTTCCGCCATCGTGGGGTAATTAAAGGTCGTGTTGAGGAAATACCTGAGCGAATTGCCCGGATAGTTTTGGCTCATGATGGCCTGGCCGATGTGCACAATTTCCGCCGCATGCGTTCCAAAGCAATGGACGGCGAGGATTTCGAGCGTTTCACGATGAAACAAGATCTTGAGCATTCCGACCGTACTCCCGATAATTTGAGCCCGGGCGATACTTCGAAAAAGAGCCTGCCCCACTTCGTAGGGAACCATCTTTTCCGTCAGCTCTCGTTCCGTTGGTCCGACTGAACTGATTTCGGGACTGGTGTAGATGCCGGTCGGAATAAAGCCGACGGAAAAGACTTCTTCGTCTCCAACGAGCCGGGCCGCCGCGAAGCGTCCCTGAACATAGGCCGCGCTGGCGAGAGACGGGGGACCTATGATATCGCCGACGGCATAAATGCTTTCGACGGCTGTTCGATAATTCTGATCGACGGCGATCACGCCCCGGCTGTCTGGAGTGATGCCGACCGTTTCCAGGCCGAGCCCGTCGCTATTGCCCGTTCTTCCGTTCGCCCAAAGAAAGACGTCGCTCTTGATCTTCTTGCCGGATTCGAGCTCGAGGACGACGCCGTCATCTTCGCCGTGAACTCCCCGAAAATGTTCGTTGTGCCTGATGATCACTCCCAAGTCACGCAGGTGATATGCAAGTGCGTCAACGATCTCATCATCGAGGAATTCAAGTAGCTTACTGCGGGTGTTAATGAGGTTCACTTTGCAGCCAAGATTACGGAACATGGACGCATACTCGCACCCAATGACCCCGGCCCCATAAATCGTGATCGATGATGGGGTCTTATCCAGATCGAGAATGGTGTCGCTGTCACAAATGTGGGGATGCGTGAAGTCGACGTTGGCCGGCCGATAGGGGCGTGAGCCGCTGGCGATAATCACCCCCAAGCGCGCGCGGATTTGTCGTGCCTCGAAGCCGTCGGTATGGATTTCGACGGTATGCTGATCGATGAGCCGCGCGTGTCCGCGAATGACGGGGACATGATTTCGATCGTAGAAGCCGGTTCGGCTGTCGACTTGTTTTTGAATGACGGAAAGGGCACTCTTTCGAAGTTCGGGGAACGTCAAGTCAATTTTGACCCCGGCGTTTCTGTAAAGCGGATTTCGATTCGCCTCAGTCATGCGATAAATAGCATATCGAAGCGCTTTACTTGGAATCGTCCCCAGGTGAGTACAGTTACCTCCGATCGATGTTGCTTTCTCGATCACTGCCACTGATTTGTGATGCTTGCAGGCATGCATGGCGGCCCCTTCGCCACCCGGTCCGGCGCCAATGACGATTACGTCAAAAACGTCTGTAACGACATTTTTACTATCCGGCGACTCTAAAGGGGTCATAGGTCCTCGAGACGAAAGTCATTGATGTCCGTCGATCGGGCTTTGCCATTAAAAGAATGGACCGAACCGGCAAACCAGCCAATAGGCAATTCTTGTTCCGCAAATGCCGAGTGTAAATCACTTATCATTCGTCATGAACACACGGCCACGTTAAACCACTAGATTACAGGAGTGCCTTGTCCAATCGTGACAATGGGTTGCTGTCAACTCGGGAGGCAAATGGGTTCGGTCAGTCAGCGGATAACGATCGTAACGATGATCCTGAAGCAGATGGCCGATGAAATCCACTGCTAAACTCTTGTGCAAATCATGCACTGTGGATGTTCAATGCCTGACCGCTGTGGCAAAAACAGTCCTGCATTTCGATGAACTCGCTTCATCACGAGACCGTCATCAAGTTCATTTGCCTTGCGGCGTGACCAATGAGCGTGATCTATTTTTCGAGACCGCCTGCTCATTCGATTCTGTCGCAGTTGCTGTTCAATCCTGCTTTCCTGGGACGAGGCGGAGCGTGTGCACGGTGGATCCGGCGAGGAAAGGACTTGGATTTCCTTCCACCCAGTCTTGATGGCCCACCCGATAGTAGGGGGAGAATGGATGACCACTCTGACCGGCAGGCATGTGAAAGTATCCTTCCGATTCTCGGCCTGGCGAAACGCCTAGCCGCTCCGAGGCTCCCGATGCGGGGCGAACGATCTTTGGCATGTTTCGCGAACCCCCCGACACGGGAACGTGCGGCATGTCGAGATCCATCGAATCGACAAACGAGTCCCCCAGAATCGGCCGGAGCGACGCACTCAACGGATGATTGATGCGAAGAGTGTTGTATTCTCCCCATGTATGGCTCACGAGAGACTTGCTTCCTGACTCCGTGGCTTCTTCGACAACCGCATCAATGCTTTGCAGGATCACCTCGTCCCAACTCTGATATTTGGGGTCGAGAAGGTGCATCGGCTTCTCATCGACCATTCGCCAGATAGAGCCTTCGATCGACCGGGGCAACCGAGAGATGCGAAAGTTAGGATCAGCCTGACGGCAGGGGCCGGTCAACCATTCCAGAATCCGTCGCGAAACTTCGAGATGGGCTTGTCGCACCAGTCGGAAGCCGACCGAATCCACGGAAGCGCGTCCTCCCCATTTGTCGATGAACTCGCGCGCTTCCTTTCGCTTGGGGGAGTTTTCGACAGCCTTGTCATTCAGTGTTTTCATGAAGAGGGTTTGCCAGCGTTCCCAGAACACAGCTAGATCATCGAGTTGAATCTTCAACATGTCTTTCTCATCGGCCTTTTCGATCGCGAGCAAGTCGTCGCGAATCTGCTTCTGTCGAGCCCCCATGTCGTAAGGGCCAAATCCCATTTTCGCGAGCATGTCACCGCTGACCACGCGCGCATTCGCAGTCCAGATGCGACCCGATTCGGGATCAACGACCTTCGGATACTCGCTGGGAGACAGATAGCCTTCCCATTTGTTCTTTCCATCCGCCCAACTTGCCGGCATCCAGCCATCGAACGAGCGCTTCGGAATGCGTCCCATTACGGTCCAGGCGATGCGACCGTTCGAATCGGCGACCGTGAAGTTTTGAGCGGGGTTTCCACATTGTGTGGCGAATACCAGTGCCTTCTCCATGTCCCGTTCGAAAATCATTCGCGCGGAAAGGAGATTGGTTCCTTCTGTGTCATGCGCCACCCAACGAAGCGCCATCGGCTTTCCCGACGGATCGCGAGCGACGATCGGACCCCAGATGGTTTGCTCGATCGTGAGAACATCGTCTTCTCTGCCACGGACGGCAATCTTCTCCTCGACCTTTTCGATTTCCTTGGTTCCCTCGGGAGTCTGATACTTTTTCGAATCAGCAGGGTCGACATCAACAAGAACGAGATCGGACCAGTCCCCCTCGGTATTTGTGAAGCCCCAAGCGATCTTTCCATTTGAACCGACGACCATTGCCGCCGTTCCCGGTAACGTCACCCCCGTGGCGACATAGTCTTCCTTCTCTCCGGTTTCCTTCGAGGTCACGACGAATGCGGCTCGGTACCAAATGTTCGGTACTCGCAAGCCAAGGTGCATATCGTCGGCGACGATCGCGCCCCCGTGCTTGGTGTGCTTTCCATCAACCGCCCAGTTGTTGCTTCCCAATTCCACCGTGCCGAACATCTCGCTCGTCGTGGGATCTGGGATGGAAGGCCACTTCGTATTCGGATTGCGGAGATCGATGACATCAGCTCCGGGAAGAACCGGATCTTCGAGGAGACCGCCGTCGATCGCCGCGTCCCAATCTCTCGAGCCTTTGGGGCATAGAAAATCAGCGAGTGGTTTGGGAAGCGATGCGTAAGCGGTGTGACGATCGCGCTCTCCCTTGTAGTCGGATTCCTGCAGGTCGAGAAACATGGCGTACAGGCAGAGCACGGTATCCTCGGCAACCCAAGTTCGCGGCTCGGTACCAAGGGCAAAGTATTCGACAGGCTTCGCACCTAGGTTTCGAAGGCCCGAATTCACACCTGCGGCGTAAAAGTCGATGATCTTCTTATCTTCTTCCGAGGCATTGTTGATGACATTCGTTGCTCGCTTGCGGAACTGATGGATCCGGTGATGCCGATCGACGGGAAGCGCGGCTTCTCCCACTAGTTCCGAAAGCTCGCCAGCCGCGACTCGGCGCATCAGGTCCATCTGAAAGAAACGATCCTGAGCATGCAGAAAGCCGAGGGCGAACGCGCGTGAATCTTTATCAGCCGCTTTGATCGTTGGGATGCCGGTCGCGTCTCGTTCGATGATGACTTCGCTCGGCAGGCCTTGCAAGGAAACGGTGCCGTCGAGCTGCGCGAGGCTAGCGGTGGCAATGCGATAGACATAGATCCCGGTGCCGACCAGGCCGACGACAACAATCGCCAAGAGGACGAGGAAAATTCGAGTCAGCCGTTTGAGCATGGATTCGTCTTTCATGAATTGCAGAAACCAGTTCTCGTCCGAATAGTTTCCCGTCTTTCCGGCCGAACGAGTCGATTAAGCATGATCGGTGAAGTGACAGGTCTTCGTCAATAGTTTCACACGATGCTGAATGCAAATGGCCGGTTGATTGATCTGGATTTACCCGCTGTCGTATGTCCCCGTGCCATCATGAAGGCTCCGCGGAATGAAAGTTGCGCTAGTGGATGGGTGAAAGAGGGCAGGAATAGGCGCAAAGAAAAGGCTGCGGAAATTGCTCCGCAGCCCTTGGAAATTTTGAACCAGACGGAGGCTTTACTTCTCGCTGGAGGGAACGACCCAAACCTTGAGCTCGGCCGTGATCTCTTCCTCGAGAACGAGCTTGACGTTGTAGAGGCCAAGTTCCTTGAGGTGCCCTTCGAGCTTGATGTGGTCCGCCTTGAGATCGAAATTCGCCTTCTGCAATGCTTTGGCGATATCGGTCTCGGTGACCGAGCCGTACAAGTGGCCTTCCTCATTCGCATTCGCTTCGATCGTGACACTTTGCTCTTCGATCTTGCGAGCAAGCATCTTAAGGTCATTCAAGCGAGCAATGCGGAGCGCTTCGACCTTGGCCTTGTGCGTCTCGATGCGGCGGAGCGCTTCGGGAGTGACGAAGGTGGCCAAACCGTTCGGAAGGAGGTAGTTCCGGCCGTAGCCAGGCTTCACCTCGACAACGTCACCCTGCTTGCCGAGATGTTCGACATTCTCGACGAGCATGAGCTGGAGTCCGCCATGCTTACCACGGGGAAGCTGCTGACGCCGACGGACCTTTTTGGGAAATCGCTTCTCATCGATTTCGGTCTTGCCCTTCTTGGGCTTCTTTGACTTTGCTTCCGCCATCTCTCTTCTCACTCTTTTAGACGTCCGGTAGTTCCATTCGGAACCACCTCTCTGTCTTGAAAACAGGAGTCGTGAGGCTATCTCACGGCTCCGTCCATTACCACCTTAGAAGGGGATATCGTCGTCGCTGATGTCCCCACCATAATCGGAATCACCCTGGCTGGTACTCCCGGATCGGGATGGACCACCGCTGGGTGGGGCGCCGCCACCGCCGCCCCCTTTAGTGTCGAGGAACTGAAAGTTCTCGACAACGACGCTAAGCTTCGACCGCTTTTGGCCGTCCTGCGTCGTCCATTGTTCAAGTCGCAAGTGTCCTTCGATATAGACTGGTCGGCCCTTACGAAGGTACTGCTGAATGACTTCCGCTTGCCTTCCGAATGCGGTGATATCGACGAAAGTGGTTTCATCGATTCGATTGCCGTCCGCTCCCTT
>JAIEPU010000278.1 GCA_019748235.1 bacterium | reverse complement strand
CTTTCTGCCGCGAAGCCAAAGTGGCGGTTCTTTGATGAACGTTGCCGCCGCAACCCAATTCGGCGCCACGCGATAGTTCAAGCCCACAAAACGAACGCGACCCGCTTCATCACCGATCATTGCCTGCGTTCCATCAGGAGACATGGCCAGTGATAGAATCGGCGATTCGTGATCAAGACGCGCGAGGACCGTTCCCTCCTCCGCATTCCAGATCAAGACACGACCGTCACGTCCCGCCGACAGAAGTAGTTGACCGCTCGGCGTGTATCGAATCGCGGTGACGGCATCACTGTGACCATGAAGGACTTTGGGATCGGTTGCTTTCTCGACTTCCCAAATGCGAATACTTTCATCGGCTGATGCTGTTGCCACAGAGGTTCCGTTGGGATGAAAAGCGCAAGCCAGCACACGGCCCTGATGGCCTGAAAGCGTTCGCATGTCGCTCAGATAGTCACGGCGGTTCGGGCTCAAATCCCAAAGTCGCGCGGTCATATCCCAGCATGCCGACACCGCCAATCGACCATCCAGCGATATATCCATCGAAGCGATTTCTTTGCTGTGTCCGTGCATGGTTGCGAGGACACGAAGCTTTTCGAGTGACCAAATCTTGAGCTTCATATCCCACGATGCTGAAATGATCTGATTGCCGTTGGGCGAAAACGTGATTGAAGATACCCCGTCCTTATGCCCCATCAATGATGTTTCAAATGTTTGCTGTTCGGCGTTCCAAATTCGAATTTCGCCGCTGCTCAGGCCCAGCGCCCAGAGCCTCTTGTCGGGAGAAATTGCACACGACATGATGGGGCCGATCTGCGGATCAAGTGATGCAAGCTCCGTATGCTCGTTGCGACCCCAAAGCTTGATCTGTCCGTCATGACCGACGCTGATCGCCTGCATATTGTCGGGCGAATAAGCGAGATTGTAGACTTCGCCCGTGTGCAAATTCGCGAAACGACTGATTCCCATCGTCGCCAGCGACCATGACCGAAGCGATCCCGCTTGATCGATAGTAACGACCAATTGCCCCGCCATGACCACCGCAGACGAGGTAAGATTACCTTCATGAGCGATGAATTCATCAAAGACTTTCCCGGTGGAAAGATCCCAGATGACGACCGTTCCGTTCCAATACCCCACGGCCAGCCGATTTCCATCGGGCAAGAGTGAGACGGCCGTCACTGCGGCAGGTCCCGCGGGTAACTCAAACTTTAAACGGTGTTTAGGCGTCCATATCTTGATTCGTCCATCCCACGAAGCTGTGAGGTAAGACTCGCCCCCATTTAGCACGACGAGACGCGAAATGTGATCGTCGTGAACGCGGTCGGTCCGATAACAGCGGCGAAGATCGACTTCCCATCCTCGTACTATTCCAGAGGCACCAGCGGAAAGGAGCATCTTTTCGCTAAGCCAATCGATCGCCGTCACATGATCGGCATGCCCTTTGAGTGTGTGAGCCAATTCCCCGGTCTGCGCATCCCATATGCGGATGATTTTGTCATGTCCGCCGGCAGCGACGAAGCGACCCTTGGGCGAGGGTGCCACGGCGAAGATAGGTGTCCCAGCAGAGAACCCTTGTTCGCGTTGAAGCGTTGCCGCTGACCACCACTGTACGAAGCCATCGACCGATGCCGTCAGAAAGCGATCTTGCCCGGAAGCGAACACGATTTGTGTGACATCTTTGGTGTGCGCTTTCAGAGACTTGACAATTTGACAAAGTGAAGGATCGTAGACGAGAATCTCCCCCGCGGCTGTCCCCAAATAGAGCAGATCGCTCGTCGGGTGAGGGGTCATGACTGTGATCGATTGTTCAATGGATCCAAGTTCGGTGGGAATCTGGTCAATCCGCTCCGCCTCTCCTCCTTGAAGCCAATGTGCGGAACATTCCACGACCGATCCCCCGAAAGCATTGAGTGTGGACAATATCGAGCGGCAACTAAAGGTTAGCTCGCACTTCATGAGGCATTGGGCGACGGGGATGAGATGGGTCGGCAATTCCCCGGCTCTCGTACGAGCGCGCGGAGTAACAATGGAATCGACATGAGAACGCCTAAGCCGAGAAAGGCGGGAAGCATCGATTCGTTATCCGTCGGAATCAACTTAGCAATCTTCGTTTGCCAAAACGCCAGCACCAAACAAATCCAAATGAGACAGGAAATCACCACCGGGGGGAATCGTCCGATGAACGGTTCGGCGAATCCAACGAGGTTCGAAAGAACTGCCACCCCAATGGCGCTTGCCAATACGATCTGCCATGGGAAGAATGCCCCGACGATGGCTAAACCCGTGAAGAGTGTGACGTTCGAGAGTTCGCTCCGATGTTTGGGAAGCACAGACAGATGAAGCCGAACGGCTATGATCGTTTCGAGACAAAGGGCAATCGCCACCCCCGCGAACGGCATCACCCATCGATCAATCACCGGTGATTCGATGGGGATCTCAAAACATCGAAGCCAAGGAACGAACAGCGGCGGAATAATCCCAGCGAGAACGCAGAAAATGATGAACCGATGCGGCGGCCTGTCTCCATCCCAACGCATGAGAGAGGCGGTTGCCAAGAGGCTGAGAGCAGTGACGTGATATGCGTAAAGCGAGAGGAGTTCGGTATCGTTCCAACGAAGAAATGAGAATGGATCGTGAGAATGAAGGCTGATCCGACCTAGATTCGCGCCGCCGGTCCGGAGCTCCACGAGGTACAGCCCGAGAAAAATCAAGCCGAACAAGATCTCAACGACAACATACCGGGGAGAAATAGGGGCGTGGCAATACCTGCAACGGCCTCGCAGCCAAAACCAACTGATGATGGGAATATTGTCGGAAAAGCGAATTCGAGCATCGCATTTCGGACAATGAGATCGAGCCGCCCCAATGGGAAGTCCGCGTGGAAGTCTCCAAGCGACGACGTTGGCGAAGCTTCCGATGGAGGCTCCGAAGTAGAGAAACCAGCTCGCGATGAGCAGTTCGATTCCCCAAATGCTCGCCTCGCCCATCGCGCCTAATCTCCGAAAGAATGCCACCTATCTTTCTTACGGAGTTCAGATCGTAACGCGAGGCGAGTTCGTTCTCTCGCGATCAATAAGCGTCGAATGGATTACCTTCTGTGGATTTAGACGTGCTGTTCAGGATGAATTCCCCTGTCGCGGTGTCATAGCGCCACGCGGTGGATCCATCCTTTCCGGACAAAAGATGACCGGCGGTCTCCATCTTGACAGTGTCACTGTCGGCACGCGAGCCGACGGTCGCGCGAGGGAATTCGCCTCGAAGGTAGGGTCCTAAGGGAAACGCGGGGTTCTTTTCCTTCGAGACTTCGCCTGCCTGATTGCTGTAGAAGAGGAGTTGATTCTTGAACGCGAGTTCGCTTGCAGGCTTGTGACCCGCTCCGTCTCCTTCCGCTCCGGGAAACGTGCCGCGATGATCACTGGCATATCGCTCGATGGCCGAACGAATCGTGGCAAGATCTTGTTTGAGGGCTGTCTCGCCGTCATTGATCGTCGCTCGCATCACCCGGGGAACGGCGATCGTGGCAATGATACCAAGGATCAAAACAACCACGACGATTTCGACAAGCGTGAACGCGCGACGGGTCTGCATGGAACGTCCTCAATCACATCGATCAGGGGGACTGACTCTTCGCTTCCCGCGAAGAATCCAATCATCAAATACGGTGCCGATGACGGACTCTTTTCGGTCCGCTAAGCGCGCTTTTGATGAATGAATCAATGAAGCGTAGGTTATGAGGAAGTCCGGTCAAACCGCTTATGAGGGCATTACCAATAGGTGAATATCAGCGTCGAAATTTCCCTAAACGAGTGGCGCGATGATACGGAAGGGTTTATGTCATCAAGTTGAAACCGCTCTGGAATCAACTTGATGACATCGTGTTGTCACCTATTCGAAGGAAAGCCGGTTTGGTCAGCGAACCGATGCTTTCGTTGAACTGGCCGATTCATCAGATGGTGGCGCGGCCGATTTGGTCGCTTCCTGGTCGGGGAGATTGGGCGCGTTGTGAGGTCCCCGTTTCATCCCATCGACAATGATGCCATAGATGAAGTCATACGAAACTGGATCGAGTCCCTGTTCGAGATCGATTCCGATCGCGTCCAGCATCGGGCGGAATGAAGGAGGGATCTCCTTGCCGCCGACCCAACCATCCTTATTACGATCCATCACTCGAAACATTCCCGCTGATCGGAGCTTGAGATCCTTACCTTTCATGGCGGCGACCGTGTCTGATGCATCGGGCTTTTCGAAAACGTAGTACATCCAGCCGACCATCATTTCTTCCCAAGTCTGAAGGCCCCAGATGACATCTTTCGACGGATCAGGATTGGCAATGTTATAGCGAGAGTTATCCCAGTGCGCGATCGCACGGATCTTCGTTCCCTTGGGCATTCGGAGCGGCTCCTTGAGCCAGTACCCGGTCTGCCAATTGAAATCCCAACGAGGAACACTCAAGAGTCGTTCCTCGCGACCGTCCGGATAATACGCGATATATTCGAAGTGTTTTCCCCTCCAGTGCATGTGCGGAAGAAATGCGATCACGCGAGCGTCTTCCTCGAATTCGAACACTCTCTCCTCGCGATGGTGCGGATCATTCGCGGGAATGCGGATGAGGTCGTTCGCGAAGAGATTCGCCCGAACGATACGATCTGGCACTTGATCGGTGAACTTCACACCAACCCGAGACTGATCTGATTGTTCTTTTCCATTGGGCGTGTAGTGCATTTCCATGAGAAGCGTCGCCCCTTTGGGAATTCGCAACGCCGTTCCAGGCGAGGCCACAAAGGGCCCATCGCCCGGTGCCCACTCCGTAAGAACGCTCATCTCTCCGTCTTCCGCTTGGAATGGATTCACTTTCTCGGGGCTCAGGACGTAGATAATGATGTGATGAACGATCTCGGGATTTCCCGGCTTCGCTTCGGCGCCGACGATCCACTTGTCCTCCGTGAAGTTCGTCGGTACGACGATGTAGCGGTATGGCACGACGCCGGTGGCGGGGACATTTTGCGGTCGAGGCATGGTAAGCACCACATCGGGCTCTCCCATCTGCCAACCTTCGACCCAAGTTATCGGTGCCGGCAGGTCTTTCTCGTCTCCTTTCTCGTGTCCCCCATCGATCCATGCGAGAATCGTGTCGATTTCCTTTTGTGACAGCCTTCTGTCATTTCGAAAGTGTCCGAATCGCTCGTCCGCGTGCCACGGAGGCATGCGCCTTTGGTCAACGACCCGTCGTATTTCCTTCGACCAATCGACGGCATCTTGATAGCTCGCGAGCTTAAACGGTCCGATCCGTCCCGCGCGGTGACATTCCTCACAGCGATGCTGAAGGATGCGGGAAACATCTTTTGCGAATGTGACTTTGGATTCGGCAGTCTTTGGTCTCTGCTTCACGATCAGGCAACCGTCCGCCAACGTCTCTGGAGTCGTGACCTCTTTATGAGCCAAGAGCTCCTTGATGGCTTCCTTCAAATCGTCACGTGTTGCTTTCGGTCGGCGAGTGCTGATCCCGATCTGATCATCAATCCGGCCTCGGTAACGAAGCTTGTCGTCTCCATCAATCACGCAGACCGTCGGTACCTTTTCAACACCGAGCGACTCCGCGAGTTCAGCATGGAGGTCTTTCAATACAGGAAATGGAATGTTTCGATCGTAGGAGTGAGCAGCGATTTCGTCGATCGTTTCGGTGGCATGCGGATAGACCGCGAGGAACTGCACGTTCGAGGAACGAAGCTCCTTCTCCATATCGATTAGAACTGGAAGATAGACGTTTGCGACCGGGCATTCTGTCCCGAGGAACACAAGCACACGCAAATTTGCCGGACGGTAATCTGCCAATGTGCGCGAGTTGCCGTGCAAATCGAGGAGGCCGATGATCGATGATGCCTTCTCGCCGACCTTCACTCCCGCCCATAGGGGCGACGCAAGACATGTCACCAAAACACCAGCGCATAGGGAATACGCGAATAATCGATGTGCCACTTGAAAGACCTCCGACCGACGAGACCCCGATGAGAATTGCTCATCGCGACATCTCATGTTCGTCATTTGGCCAGAAAGATTGGATATTTCCAGTCTGTTCTGTGGAACTGTCCCCAGAATAGAGGCGAATCATCAATCTTTCATTTGGGAAGAATGAGCATATCTTTGTCACACCTTTTCAATGAGCCACCCCCTTGTTGCAAACGAACACCAAGATGATTCGTTACAATCGCCGTCACCCCCTGTAAGCTATTGGGATCTAATGTTTTACACGGTTGTGAACGGGTCCGCGCGTGAGATCACCCCACCCGCTTGCATCGATGGGTGTCACGTTCCACTCGTTCTGTTGACACATGATCACCGGTTCGACGGTAAGTGTATTAACGTCATGAATGTGTCCTTGGAGTTGTCGATGGTGAACGGCGTTCTCAACCTCGGAATCGTCATGCTTTTGTGCACTGTCACGTCCTCCCTCAATGCAGACGACCCCGCGAACGACTTCTTCGAGAATAAGGTTCGACCTCTCCTCGTCGCTCATTGTTACGAATGCCACTCCGCGGACTCGAAGAAGGTCGAGGGAGGCTTGCGGCTCGATAGTCGTGCGGGCTGGCAAACTGGGGGGGATTCTGGACCGGCAATCGTTCCCGGAAAGCCGGAGGAGAGTCTGCTGATTAAAGCAATTCGTTACGATGACAGCGTCTCTCAAATGCCCCCGAAAGGAAAACTCTCAGACACAGAGATTCGAACACTGACGGAATGGATCGGGAAAGGGGCATTCGATCCACGCGATGGGGGACCACCTTCCGCCTCAAAGAAAGCAATCGATATCGAGAAGGGTCGAGAGTACTGGGCATTCCAGCCGCTCCATGCGCCATCTCTTTCCGATTCACTTTCGAATTCCTGGCTGGACTCTCCGGTCGACCTTCTAATGGATCGAGTTTACTCGGAGCACCGTCTCACACCGAATAACGAAGCAGAACCAGGTCGCTTGATTCGGCGAGTGACTCTCGATCTGGCCGGTATTCCCCCCCTGCCCCACGAAGTCGAATCATATCTCGCGGCGACGGAGCCTGACCGATACGAGCGTCTGATCGATCGCCTATTAGCGAGCCCTGCCTTCGGCGAACGTTGGGGCCGTCATTGGCTTGACGTCGCGCGGTTCGCGGAAAGTTTCGGTTTCGAACATGACTATGATCGTCCACATGCGTACCACTACCGCGACTTTGTCATCAAATCGCTCAACGCGGACATGCCCTACGATCAATTCGTTCGCTGGCAGATTGCCGGGGATGAGATTGCGCCGGCCGATCCGTTGGCGATGATGGCGACAGGCTTCTTGGGCGCTGGAGTTTTTCCAACGCAGATCACGGCAAACGAAGTGGAGCGGACCCGGTACGATGCGCTCGATGATATGCTCTCCACCGTCGGCAGCGGATTTCTTGGACTCTCCATCGGATGTGCGCGCTGTCATGATCACAAGTTCGATCCGATTGGCTCACAGGACTATTACAACCTGCTATCGACGTTCACCAAGACTGTGCGGAGCGATGTCGAGCTAGATCTTGATCCCGAGGCAACTCGCGATTCATGGAAACAATTCGAGACGAAGCGAATAGCACTCACCAACTCGATCGAACGATACGAAAGGGACAAACTCCCGGCCCGCATCAAGGAATGGCTTGCCACCAACGCGACAGCATTTCCCGAGAGCGCTGGCTGGGAAGTCCTTGAGGACATCGACATCAAGTCCGAGGGAAAAGCGACATTCACGAAGCAATCTGACGGCTCGTATCTTGCCTCCGGAGAGAATCCACGATTCGACAGCTATACAATTCAAGCAAAGTCTTCCAGCCGTCGGTTGACCGCGATTCGCATAGAAGCATTACCGGATGCATCCCTGCCGCATCAGGGACCCGGGCGCGCGGCAAACGGTAACATTGGATTGACTTCGATCGAGGTTACAGCCGGTCCTACATCAAGCCCCGATCAGACTCGTGTCATTTCGTTAAAGGCTCCTCGCTCGACATTCGACCAAAAAGGATTGACCGCCGAATCTGTTCTGAAAAAAGAAGGTGGTTGCTGGGCGATCGACCCACAATTCGGACGCATGCATGCCATCGCGTTCGACTTCGCCGAGCCCATTACGACGAGCGGTGACACCCAACTGACAGTGATCCTTCGATTTCACTGTAACGATCAGCACAATATCGGACGTGTACGACTAAGCGTTTCTTCGTTGGACGAATCACTTGCCGCGGGGGCACCGAGTCGGAACAAGCCGTTAGCAGACGCCGTCAAATCCCTTCGAAACGGGGATCCGTTTGAAACACTGAACGAGAACGCTCGTCAAATCCTCATCGAGTGGTTCCGATTTCTGGATCCGGACTGGCAGACGCTTCATCGCGAATTAGCGGCTCATCTCTTAACTGCTCCGCAGCCGAAGTTGACAACCGTGATGATCGCAGCCGAGGGTTTCAAGCCGATTCGTTGGCATTCGCAAGGAGCGGACTTTTTCGAGAAGACCTATCAGTTGAAGCGAGGCGACACGAACCTGAAAGGGGAGGAAGCCCTTCCAGGATTTCTACCAGTGCTGGCGAGAAGGGATGCGAGCGATACCCGATGGCGAGAGTCTCCTCCGGTGAGTGCTCGGTCCACTTTCCGTCGTCGATCGATGGCGAATTGGATGACCGATGTTGAAGAGGGGGCGGGCCCGCTCGTCGCCCGAGTGTTGGTCAATCGATTGTGGCAGCATCATCTTGGACGGGGAATCGTTGCGACGCCGAACGACTTTGGCACGCAGGGGGAACGACCCACGCATCCCGAATTGCTTGAATGGCTCGCTTGCGAACTGGTGAATGACGATTGGCGAATGAAGGACATTCATCGGCTGATCGTGACCAGTGCTACCTATCGTCAATCCGCGGAATTCGATTCGCAAAAGTTCTCCATCGATCCGGATAATAAATACCTTTGGCGGTTTACACCCCGCCGACTCGAAGCGGAGTCCATTCGGGATTCTCTTTTCGCGGTCAGCGGAATGTTGGACCGGACCATGTTCGGCCCCGGAACGCTTGACGAGTCGATGCGCCGACGAAGCATCTATTTCACCGTGAAACGCAGCAAACTCATTCCCGTGATTCAACTTTTTGACGGTCCTGATACTCTCACCAGCCTTGGTCGACGCGCGGAGACGACAACCGCTCCGCAGGCTCTTTTCTTCATGAACGACTCCCATCTTCGTCAATGCGCGGTTGCACTCGCTGAAACAGCTAGTGTCGAACACTCCGATTTCGCCGAGATCGTCGATCAGCTCTATGGACTTATTTTGTCACGATCGCCGTCGATTGAGGAGCGGGAGAAGGGAGCAGCGTTCCTTTTCAATGCCATGACGCTCCACGAGAATGTGGCACCGAAGCGGAAACGAATTCTCGCAGTGGCGGATTTCGCACAGGTGTTGTTCGGACTGAACGAAACGATCTACATGGAATAGTCTGATCATTCCATGCCGAGACATAGAGAGTGCACGTACGGAAGGTGCCGCATGATGAATCAACTGGTGGGTGAGATGAGGACACGTCGTCAATGGCTCGCGCGAGCGGGCGCCGGCGCGGGGCTCATTGGCCTCGCCTCGCTCCTTCACGATGAAGGGTTTCTCTCGCGTGCCGAGGGGAGCGAGGCCGCGCCCAGCATCAATCCCCTCTCACCACGCCCGGCCCACTTTCCGGCGAAAGCAAAAAGTGTCATCTGGCTCTTCATGAATGGCGGACAAAGCCAAGTCGATACCTGGGACTACAAGCCAGAACTGGCGAAACGAGACGGTGAGCCGATTCCCGGGTTCGACAGCAAGACCGGTTTCTTTCCGGAACAGGTCGGCGGATTGATGCCCTCTCCATTCACCTTCAAGCAGTACGGAGAATCCGGAAGCTGGGGGAGTGAAATCTTTCCGCACCTGTCGAAACACGTCGACAAGATGGCCTTCATCCACTCCTGCTTCAGCCAGTCGAACAATCACAGCCCTGCCCTCTTCATGATGAACACCGGCGTGACTCGGATGGGATTTCCCTGCACGGGAAGTTGGGTGATGTACGGTCTTGGATCGATTAGCCAGAATCTTCCCGGCTTCGTCGTGATGTCTGATCCACTCGACCGGGGCTTGCCCAAAGGTCATTCGCAGAATTGGGGGAACGGATTTCTACCCGGCGTCTTCCAAGGAACTTGGCTCCGTCCTAAGGGGGATCCGATCGACAATCTGCGACTCCCCGAGGGTGTCAACTCAAGTGATCAAAAGGCGCAGCTCGAACTGCTTGCTGAGCTGAATAAGCGAGATTTATCGCGGCGGCCGGACGAAGGAGAGCTTTCCGCACGTATTGAAAGTTTCGAACTTGCTTTTCGAATGCAGTCGGCAGCGCCAGACGCGATGGAACTGAATCACGAATCCGAAGCGACCCGCCAACTTTACGGAATAGACGACAAACGATGCTCCCACTTCGCCAAGCAGTGTTTGCTGGCACGGCGATTTGTGGAACGAGGTGTCCGTTTCGTTCAGATTTATTCCGGTGGTATGGAAAACGAGCGAAGCTGGGACGGCCACGTGGATATCGCCGGGAATCACAGGCAATTCGCAGGAGAAACAGATAAGCCGATTGCGGCCCTCCTTGAAGATCTTTCCGAGCGAGGCCTGCTTGATTCAACGCTCGTCGTGTGCGGCGGTGAGTTCGGCCGCCTCCCCATCGCTCAGAAAGGGGCGAAGCCGGGACGCGATCATAATCCTCATGCGTTTACTTACTGGATGGCGGGTGGCGGGGTGAAAGGGGGAGCTCATCATGGATCGACCGATGAGATGGGTTTCCGCGCGATTGCCGATCGCGTCAGCATCAATGACCTACATGCGACGATCTTACACCTACTAGGACTTGATCATGAAAAGCTCACATACCGCTTCAATGGCAGAGACTTCCGATTGACCGACGTGGCTGGTAACGTCGTTCGTTCCATCATTGCTTAATTTCAATCCTTCAACGAAAATCGCGCCCGCGTTTCCCCATTTGCGTGGAGGGTACGCTTAGACTCGCGTGGCATTCTGCGCTATCATGCGCGCAAGATGTTCATGATTGGAACGGCGTCCGAGGAGAGAGTTCATCATGTCTCGATTATTGGTTTGTGCATCTGCGGTGGTCGCACTGTTCTTCCCTGTGAGTCTGTTGAGTGCCGACGATTGGCCACAATGGATGGGACCAACGCGGGACGATGTCTGGCATGAGTCCGGGATACTAAAAGAGTTCCCCAAGAATGGCCCCAAGATCCTCTGGCGAGCACCCATTCACGGTGGCTATTCGGGGCCGGCGGTCGCCAAGGGAAAAGTTTATGTGACGGACTTCATGGCCGAAGGAGACAAGTCGAACGATCCTGGCAAAAAGAGTGATCTAAAGGGTAAGGAGCGAATCCTCTGCTTCGACGAGAACGATGGCAAGCTCCTTTGGAAGTACGAGTATCCTTGTGAGTATAAGATCTCTTATCCGGCAGGACCTCGAACGACCCCTGCGTTGAATGACGGCAAGGTTTATTCGCTCGGTGCTGAGGGGAATTTGGTTTGCCTAGATGCCGCCACCGGCACGCTCGTCTGGGAGAAGGATCTCAAGAAGGAATACAACATTCAGGCACCCCACTGGGGATTTTCGGGTCATCCGCTTGTGGAGGGAGACAAGCTATTCGCTCTCGTTGGAGGCGAGGGAAGCGTGGCCGTCGCGTTTGACAAAAACACGGGCAAAGAAATCTGGCGGGCCCTTTCCGCGAGCGAACCGGGATATGCGCCTCCGACCTTGATCGAGGCGGGTGGCACGAAACAACTTCTTCAGTGGAGCTCCGAGGCAATCAACAGTCTCGACCCGAATACGGGCAAAGTGTACTGGTCAGTCCCGCTCAAACCAGATTACGGCATGTCGATCATGGCTCCGCGTAAGCAAGGAAATTACCTCTTTGCCAGCGGCATCGGAGATCAAAGTCTGCTCCTCGAACTCGATGCGAAGGAACCCAACGCGAAGGAACTTTGGCGCGGAACGAACAAGATGGCCATTTATTGCGTGAATAGTACCCCGGTGGTTGATGGCGAAACGATGTACGGCGTCGATCGGATGGGGCAACTTCGGGGTGTCACACTCGCCACCGGTAAAAGGCTCTGGGAAACGCTGAAACCGACGACCGGTAGCAGACCGGCAAATTCCGGAACGGCATTTCTCACGAAGAACGGAGATCAGTATTTCATCTTTAGTGAGACGGGGGACCTGATCATCGCGAAGCTTTCTCCCGAGGGATACGAGGAAGTGAGCCGAGCTCACGTCGTCGATCAGACGAATGAAGCCTTCGGGCGTGAAGTCGTCTGGAGTCACCCCGCATATGCTGGCAAGAAGGCCTTCATCCGTAACGACAAGGAGATTGTCGCTGTATCGCTCGCGGAGTAGTGGTGGAGACGTCAGATGAAGGAAGCCGCCTGGTGCAAGCGAATCAGGCGGCTTTCTTTATCTCGACGGGGAGATCGAGCACGCGTTCGACGATGTATCGCGCGGCAGAGTCACTCGCACCGGGTGATGCATAAAGCTGCTTCAACTTTCGCATGAGATCGGTCGTTCGCTTTCGCTCCTCTTCATTGAGAAGCCAATGGGAAACGATCCCCGCAATTGTTGCGGAATTATCTTGCGGACCGATGAACTCTGGAAAGATCCGGCGTCCCGCCAAGAGATTGACAAGGGTCACATAAGGCGTGTGAACCATGATCGGGATAAAGATCTTCTGCCAGAACCAGTTCACGTGATAGACGACTACCGAAGGTGTGTTGAAATAGAGGAGCTCGAGGCTGACGCTTCCCGACACCGACACGGCCGCATCCGCGAGATGAATGAGCTCTCTTGTCTTGCCTACATGCACATCAATGGGAATACCTTCCTCTTTACTCACTCGATGAACGAGCTGCTCGATTTTTTCATTAAAGGCGGCGACGTCGATTTGAACGTTGGGAACGGCGCTGCGAATCTTTGCCGCTGTTCGAAGGAGAGAGCGAGTATTGAGTCTCGCCTCGGCCGAACGAGAACCGGGGAGCAACACGACACGTTTGATCGGAGCAATCTTGTTTGCCTCTTCGACAAATCGATCGTCGAGCGTCTTCGTTTTCAGGTCATCGAAAAAGGGATGCCCCACATACGACGCCTGTTCGATCCCATGCGATTTGAACCAGGTATCCTCGAATGGAAGTGAGCAAAGAACATGATCGACGAACTTCCGCATTTTCCTGACACGGTGTGTTGCCCAAGCCCAGATCTGAGGCGGCACGTAGTACACGACCGGCACGCCGAGCCTTTTGGAGAGCTTAGCCACGTGCCAGTTGAACCCCGGATAATCGATAAGAATAACAGCCGCTGGCTTTTCTCGACGAATCTCCTCTTCGAGTTGTTTGGCGATACCGATCAAGAATGGGATGGCGCGAAGAGCGCCGCCGACTCCCATGATCGGATGATCCGCTAGAGGAAAGATCAAGTCACAGCCCGCTGATTTCATGAGCGGGCCACCCAGTCCAGTGAAAGTGGCATCGGGCAACCGACGGCGCAGGGCGCGAATGAGATTGGCGCCGTGAATATCGCCGCTCGGCTCGCCCACAGAAAACAAGAAACGATTCCCCACGCGATGCATTCTCCTGCTCGTGCGAGGAGGCTACTCGGGGGATGCTTTTGCCGCAAGGTGACTCGGGTGATCGGGCTCTAAATGGAGTGCGTGCTGGAATCGATGGGCGTATTTTTCTCTCGCTTCAAGAGGCCAAGCCTCCCGGAATGCCTGAATTCGCGCCGCTTGTTCACTAAGATACCGCTCTTCAAGTAACGCCAGGCTCCCACGCAACTCTTTATCTGACGACTTCACTCGCCGATCCGCGAATCGCTCGGCGAACTGAGCAGCGTCGTTGATGATACCCAGCGCGTCCTGGAGTTCCTTCACCGGAGCGTAAACGTCCTTAAACGCCTCTTTCGAGAAACAGTTCGCAAACACATCGAGAGCATAGCGAAAACGTTTCGTCGCGATCCGAAGGAGATGTAGATCGCGCGGCGAGCCGAACTCTTGCTCGGTGAATGTCGATTGGAATCGTTCGAGTTCGTCTCTGAGCTTCAATCGAGCAACCTCTTGGAAAGGTGTTCCCTTACTTGTTTCAGCCTCATCATCATCATCATCATCATCATTCGAATCCTGAACGTCGTAATGCTCAGCAACCCAGGGCCAGAATCGCTTCTCTTCGAGTTGCTCGAGTCGATCAGCGAGCCTTTTGCGCGTTTTTGCTCTTTGCTTGGCATACTTCGCTTGAAGGTGCTCAATGGCGAGATGCTCTCGGTCCGAAGCCTCTGGTTTTAGGCTGTTTAGGTCGATCGCGAGAACGTCCCAGTCGCGAACTTCGCCGGCCGCCTCTCGGAGCCGTTTAGTCCGCTTCGAAAGTAATTTGACATGTTCCCGCGGAATGAAGTCGTCCAGGACATCGATCGTCGCATGGATACGACGACAATAAACCCGCAGTTGATGGACGGCGTCCACGTCGTCCGAATCGCTCGACTGAAGCTTATCCGCATACTGCTTGAGCTTCGCGAGTTGTCCAGCGATCACAAATTGAGAAGCGGTTCCGACGTCCGTGTTGCCCGCTAGTTTTGCCCAGCGTTTCAACCGTTATTCCTTGAAAAAGGTGTCGCCCCGACTCTTCGAACGACTCGCGGATCTTGCGGATACCGTCGTCCGGCCTTGTCGCGGACCCGCCCGAAAGCTAACCTTCCTCTGTATCTTACCGACCTTTGCGAGAGCAGGACATGCCGCAAGCGAAATCACAGAAATTGGAATTCGTCGAGCCGATCGGCAAGCGAGTTCTCGTCCGAAAAGATCAGGCCAAGCGTGAAACCAAAGGGGGAATCGCCCTGCCTGATCAGGCCGAGATCCCCACCATCACCGGCCGCATTGTCGCCATTTCCACGCAGATTGCCAATGACGACGATTTCCCTTTGCGACAATACGACAAGATTCTTTTTCACCCCAAGAACGCAATCCCCGTCGATTTGGAGCACGACAATCAGCTTTTCGTCGTTCCGATCGAGGACGTCGTCGCCGTCTTTCGGCGCGAGGCATCCACCAAGAAGAGCAACCACAAAGACGAAGAGTAGCCGCCGAAGTTTAGGGCTCGAGTATTCCATTAGGTCCATGGCTGCGGGGCTTCATTCTAAAAAGTGAAGCAATCCGAAACGTCGCTTCGTGACTTCCTTTCGCATCTCGGGCAGGAGGCCTTCAAACCCATTGGGCATCGGGCCCCAATTGACTCGCTTGATGATTTGCGTGAGGCGGTAGTAAAGCCGCTCGTCATCCGCATAGTCGCGAAGGAATTGTTCATGCATGAAGATGGCATGAAATCGAGCAAGGTCCGTGGGTTCTCGTCCTGAAATCTGTTCGACGACCGACGAGACCATCGCTAGGTCGATCTCACTCATAATTCGGTAATACTGGTCGATGAGCCCGGGGACCTCGTCGATCAAAAGAGCGTCGAGAATCAATTCCGGTACGATGTGCGCCAAAAGAGGCGTCACCATCTCATGGGCATCGGGATCGTGTCTTTTAATCTCCTTGGCGAATCGAATATTGAGTTCCGCGAAATCACGCGTGACATGGAACTCGGCATCATCGTCGTGATGCTGAAGAATTCCACGCGCGATAGTCGCCGTGATTGGATCTACCGCATCGACCCACGGCCTGACCCGGATCGGCGGAACGCGCACGTTTCGATTGGCGACACCGAGCCAATCAGGAAGTGCCGTCCCCACCATGAAGTAAGGATCGTCCAGAAACCGATATCCATGAGCGAAGTAATTCATTCGATCGCTTCACGTCCAAGCAGCATTCACGCCTCACCGGTCATTTAATCGAATTTCACTCGGCAAGAGGCCTTCACCCCGACCGGACTCTTCAAATCTAAACATATTGTCAGGCGGCTCCCATCGGGACGACTCGATTTCCCCTAGGCTCGAATTGCTACGCTTCGTAAAGTCTCAGAAGTTATTGATAAAGGTTCCGCCGGTCGCCAGCGTTTCATCCGGGGAACTTGGTGAATGAGAATAATCGATTTGAGAAAGAAAGCCTTTCTCCTACCAGACGATAGCTCTTGCCGGAATGAGCGTTATTCGAACCGTTCGACATTGTTTGTGTCGACAGGAGCCCTGCTGACCGCTGAGAGATGAAAGTGGCCCAATGACTTCGACTGGGCCCTGAACGATTCAGGCAATGGAGTTGTCCATTGATGACATCGATTGACCGATTGGGAAATGACGTCGCGAAAGAAGTTTGAATGAGGCGACTCTTCTTCTGAAGTGATGTCTCGGCCAGAGGGAGATTTGTGAGCGTTCGTGAATCCGTGACGATCGAAGGTCGTGACTCGTCTCCCACCCTCATGGAGCGAGCTGGATTGGGACTTTCGTTTCCGGTTCATCTCCGCCCCTACCTTTGGATGCTCGCGGGAGCATTCTCCTTCGCGGTGATGGGTGCATTCACTCATGCGGTTGCCCATGAGATCGATTGGCGAATCATCGCGCTCGTCCGAGCGATGCTAGCCACAACCTTTGCTGCATCGCTTGCGCTGCGTGCGGGAAAGAAACTTGTTCTTCTCGGCACACCTACCCTTTGGATGCGAAGCATCTCTGGGAGTATCAGTCTCGTTTGCACGTTCTTTGCACTGACGCGCCTTCCCATCGCCGAAACATTGACTCTCACCAATATGTTTCCGCTCTGGGTGGTTTTGCTCTCTTGGCCGCTTCTGGGACACCTACCGAGCCGTGCCAGTTGGGTCGCCGCCTTCACGGCCGTTGGTGGTGTCGTGATTATGGGGGTGGCCGAGATGAATCACAGTCATTGGAGTTGGAACCCGGCTTACCTTGTCGCCATCTTCGCCTCTTGTACCAGCGCCATCGCCATGATCGGGCTACATCGTTTGGGGAACTTGCCGCCAGCAGCAATCGTGGCTCACTTTTCCGCGGTTGCCGTCTTATTCTGTGTTTGTTCGCTGATATTGCCCGGCACCGCGCCGATCCACGGCAGTCACTTCACTTGGCTCACGTCGCTTGACTTACTCGGCGTCGGCATTGCAGCGACCGCCGGCCAACTTTCGATCACTCGTGCGTTCGCGACCGGATCTCCGTCAAAGATTTCCGTCGTTGCTTTGACACAGGTGATCTTTGCGTTCATCTTTGATCTGGTGTTTTGGAATCATACCGCCAGCGGAGAAAAGCTGATCGGTATGCTTCTGATTCTGCTTCCCACCGGATGGGTTTTAATGCACAGTGTCGATCAAAAGCATTCGAACGTACAAAACGAACAGTAGCAAGGGGGCTTGCGATGGCTCTTCTTGAATCGATTACCGTTTACCCGATCAAAAGTTTAGACGGCATCTCGCTCCCCGAATGCCCAATCATCAGCCGGGGCGCACTTGCTTGGGATCGTCGACTGGCAATCACGAATCAGTCAGGAGAGCTTCTTAACGGAAAACATGACCCAGCCATTCAACGGGTCCGCGCAACATACGACTTGGCGAATGAGTCCGTGACTCTCTCCTTTGAGGATGGATCCCCCCGGACATTCGGGATTCTCGGCGATCGATCCGACCTTGAAAAATGGCTTGGCGAGGTTCTAAACGATCAAATCATCGTTTACGAGAATCCAGAGGGGGGCTTCCCGGACGATCCCGAATCATCGGGTCCGACGATCCTATCGATTGCCACCCTTGAGCAGGTGGCAAAGTGGTTTGATATTTCCACCGCCGAGGCGGCACGAAGATTCCGGGCCAATCTTATCGTTTCTGACGTTGCTCCTTTTTGGGAGGATCAACTCTACGGAGAAAGTGGACCGAAAGCGTTCAGGATCGGCGATGTGAATTTTGTTGGAACCAACCCGTGCCAGCGATGCGTGGTTCCGACCCGCGATTCCATCACCGGCGCCGTCACACCCCGTTTCGCCAAGGAGTTTCAAACGAAAAGAGAGGAGACCCTTCCCGGTTGGGCTCCTCGATCTCGATTCGATCACTTCTACCGACTCGCGGTGAACACGCTGCCGCCGGAAGAGTCGATTGGAAAGACGATCCGAGTCGGCGATGTCGTCACGATTTGAGCTCAGCTACTGGTTCATTGCTTACAGCACACGCAGCCAAACGGCTTTCAAGTATTCGGTCTCGGGGCAGTTGTCGGCAATGGGATGATCGGCGGATGCACTGCTTTTGTCGAGAATCTGCACGCGCCGCCCCTGCCGAGAATTCATGTCACCGTCCGCGGGTAGCGTATGCCTTGAAGCAGCAAGCACAAGATCCGTGAATTCCTCTGGCTGGAGTAATCCCGCACATGAGCATGTCAACAAAACTCCGCCCGGCTCGACGAGCTGCATCGCCAATCGATTAAGATCGTAATGCGTCCTCTTCCCCTCTTCTATTTCGAGCCGACTGTTGATCAGCTTCGGCGGATCGAGGACAACCACTTCATACCTTTTGCCGAGTCGTAGCATATCTCGCATGTAAGCGAAGGCGTCCGCATGAACGACATTGAGCCGTGACTGATTGAGGTTTGCATTCTCCTTGGCGAGGGCGACTGCCTTTTCATCAAGGTCGACGGCCGTCACATCGGCGGCATTCCCGAGTTTCTTTGCTTGTACCGCGAAACCTCCGGTGTAACAGCAAAGATCAAGAACCCGCTTCCCCTCACAAAACGATGCGAACTGTTTTCGATTGTCTCGCTGATCGCAAAAGAAACCGGTCTTGTGGCCATCCTCGAAGCGGACACGAAAGCGGGTCCCGAATTCACGAATCTCCACCTGCTTAGGGCATTCGGCCGACATGATCGGTTCCGCGGAAAGTCCCTCCTGCTCTGCGGCACGCGGGCTTGGCTGGACTAACCAGTGCTTCGTCCCCATGATCGTCGAAAGGGCCTCAGCGATTGCTGTTCCGCGCCGGTACATCCCCAAGCTAAACGTCTCGATCGACAGAACATCTTGAAATCTGTCGACCATCAAGCCGCTCAATCCATCTCCCTCGGCGTGGATCAACCGGTAGGAATTCGTGTCTGCGTCGAGCTTCAAAAGATCGCGGCGAAGTGATGCCGCCCCTTCGAAACGCGATTGCCAGAATGCTGCATCGGGAATCGTCTGATCATACGTGAGCATTCGCACGACGATCTCGGCGAGTGGATTGAAGATCCCGTATCCGACCGTTTGGTTCTCCGCATCAACGACGGCGACAATTTCCCCCGGCTCGGCCGCCGGGTCCATCCAATCGATGCGTTTTCGAAAGAGAAATGGTGCTCTGACGTGAGATCGGATTCGAACCGTGCGAAAATTGGCATCCGGTGCGAGTTCGAGCGTAAGAGGAGACAAGCTCACCCCACGGCGGCGATTGAAGCCTCCTCCTCCTCTCGGTTCGCGAGGAGGGCGATTCTGTTGTCGAAAGCGAGGATGTTCTGATTCCATTCGAACCGTTTTAGTGATTTGTGTCGCTCGGTTCGGCGAGAATCCAAAACGATAGCAGATCCCGTTCTGGGAACCTCGTCATGAATTTCTGAACGAAAAAAGCCTCGGGAAGGAGGGTTGAATCCTACCCGAGGCTCATGACAAACCGACGTTTCGATCTCTCCGAAGCCGGAGCGAACGAACACCAGCCTGTTAAACTTGGATCCATTCTTCGCCAGTCCAGCGAAGTAAAACGTCACGACCTTCGATCAGGGCTCGGCAATACCGTCCCGCGCTCGACAGGATCTCGTAACCAGCGGTTCGAAGGGCCCAAATGGAGCCATTCATGTTCAGTCCCTCCCCGGAGAAATTGCCGTTGCAAGTTTCGCGGATCGGGGCCGTGTCTTACCACGGCAATCGACGGATTCGCGAATGTTGTCTTGAAATCGAGATGTTGCAATTCGCATGCCCGTTATTAGGGCCGTAAATGACAAGCCTGGCAAGTTCGGCAATTCATGAACCTCTTTCCCACCCCTCCGCCGCAGTTGAGGAAAACGGTGAGAGTTTTAGAGAGAGGGAGAGCTTGCGTTTTTGGGAAAGGAGGGGATACGAGTAAAGCCGGAAGAAGAATCCGTTTGTGCCGGATTTTCACTTTCTCCGGAATTTAAGGGGCAGAGCTGCCGATAACCAACATGAGCCTTCGAAGGTGTCGGCGTGGAATATTGCCGGCATTGAAAGGCGTCCATTGAGGGAAGTGCTCTATCATGCCAACGCTCGTTTGCAGCGATGCCCAAACGCGAGGAATTCGTCTCGCCCTGGCACTTAGCCTGCTAATGGTGGGACGCCTCATCGGACAGGAAGCCGTTCCTCCGGTCGCCCCGCAGCCGGTGGCCCAAGAGCCGATCCCCTCGGAGGTATTGGGAAACTACTACCGTTCGGGTGGAAGAATGGATGACGAGCTCCTGGAGCAATCGCAGGCGCCGGTGCAGCCGTCGGGCCTACCTCTTCCCCAGAGTTGGACGAATACCTTCTTCGATCCTCAGCCTCGACTCGAATTGCGGGCAGAGGTGGATTGGTTGCAGCCGAACTTCAATAACTCGTTCCCACTGGCGCAGCAGACACTTCCGAACAGCGGCGCGTTTGCCTACCAGCAACAGCCCACCGGTGTCTGGGGACCGGGGCAAATGATCGCCACTCCGAAAGGAACTGCCGAATATCACTGGAATGAACAAGGGTCCGCGGAACTTTCGGGCTTCTACATGGATGGCCCGCAGCAGAGCAATTATGCCCTCGGCAACAGCGATCAAACGTATTACTTCAACGGCGATGCAGGCAATGCAACGGAAAAGGGGTACCTGTACAACATCCCCGCCGGTTTTCCAAGCACCGCGACCGATGCGTTCGTCGACTGGAATTTCCGGACTTGGGGTGCGGAAGTAAACTTGCTTCACCACTTCATCTGCATGCAAG
>JAIEPU010000319.1 GCA_019748235.1 bacterium | reverse complement strand
CAAAGACACTCTTCACTTCCGATAACTTGTCGGCTCTAACAACGACTTGGCGTCGCCAAACGGTTCCATCGCCAATTTCCAGATTCGAGACACCGAACGTCTCGGCGGGCGCGCCAGAGATCCGAGTGAACTCAGCCGGTGTAGAGCAAAGGTAGACCTCGCACGCGGGTCGCCATAACGCGTGCGAGGTCTGCCCGAACCAACGGGTCTGGAGATTTTCACGAACAAGCTCGGAGTGTGTGGCCAGCTCCCGAGCGAAAGCATCCATGCCGTGGTGCAGAAAACGAAAGCTCGGACTCTCAATAACGTCCCATCGACCACAGGGTGACTTACCCGCAGACCGAATCTCAACGGACTTTGACTTCGCCGGCTCGAAACCGTCGGCTGAGCTGATCCCAGCGAGGGTTGATAACAGGACAAAGCCTTTCCAGATGATATTCCGTCGACTTACAGTCACTGAGAGGCCTCTGGTGTCACTCGCGTTCGAGACTGCCTACCCTTTACGCAATGGGCATGCCACTGATTCCGACGGATCTGGAAATGCAGAAAACCGAGTAAAAACACGTGGTTTACAACTCGCCAAACAGGAATGGCGCAATCGACTTTGCATGAGACAGCGGCACACTCGCTTAGAAAATGCACTTTTTCGACGATGGGCATTCCAGGAGCTGAGGGAACATTCGTCCTGAAGCAATTCAGCATTCGCAATATGACACGGTGCACGAACCGGAAACGGTGTGGTCTTCCGAAGTCGGCGGGGTAAGTGCCGTCGCGCGGTGGTGGACCTCGTTAATTACTTTTACCGAGCAAGGATCTATGCTCCCCTGGGAAGATTACCGCCCCATGAGAACGAGGCTGCGGTTGACGAATGCCCTGAAGCGATCATGAAACTGGAAGACTCGTTTAGGATCGGTTGATCTTTCCTCGCGGAATGGACGAATCTCACTGAACGCTAGGCCTTAGCACCTCCGAAGTGGACTCGGGGATACCCGACAAAGGTGCTAATCATACATGTGGACCGAAACAAGAGCCAATCGGGGGCCATGCGATGAGCGGACCCCGTTCCCGTCACTGTGAAAAAAGACTCCCCCGAAACTACTTCGAGGGAGCCGCGTGATTCAAAGAAGAGCACAGGTTGGCAGCGACCGGGTTATTTGGCCTGCGTCGCGTCTGCCGTCGGATACTTGACAGCAAGCGTTTTCTCGGACTCGAGGTTCTTTAGCAGATCCTCCTTCTTCCAGAAGGTGGGCTTGAGTTTTCGCTTCGAGAAGAGCTTTTCCGATTGGTCTACATAATGGGGCGAAGTCGGATCAGCGCTTTGTCCCCAAGCCGTCGCGCTATAGGATTCGACGCCGTCTGGATGCATGAACATCACGATCATGCAAATCGAACCTTTATAGGCGAGCTGTCTTCCCTTCTTTTCCTTGTCCTCATGGTAAGAGATGGAGAGCAGAGTTTCGGTGTAGTTATACTCGTCCCCTCGGCTGCCGAAATCCATTCCATTCATTGGGAAGTACTTACCACCACGCCCAACGACAAACACCTCGCCGAAGGGAATGTCCCAGCGACCATGCTGAGACTTCACATCGCTGATCGCTTGGCCGAGTAGGTCGAGTAGCAACTTCTGCGCGTCGGCAGCGAGAGTTTCTCCCTTCGCCATTGGCTTCAGTTCTTCCTTCCCCCCTGCCTTGTCTCGCCAGCTCTTAATGAGAACAGTCTGCGTTGAATCTGCCGTCCATTCGCCGTTCCAATCCAGGATCTTGGCCACGGCCGCGGCGAATTCGGCGTCCTTCATCTTCTCTTTCCCTTGCGCGGCGACGGCATCCTTCAGCGCTTTTTTCCACCAGGGGGAAGTCATGTCGAAAACATCCATCGCGAATGCGAGAGCATCTTCCTTCGTAACCGACTTATCCGCATCGAGTAGTTGCGTGCTTCGATCGCCACGCGGATTTCGCTCCCAATCGGCCACGTTGAAGATGTAAGGCTTGAACTTTTCACGCAGCAGCGGGGAATCCTTCATCATCGCCGCCGGGCTGATATTGCAATTCTGCATGTAGCCCGTCTTTGGATTGAAGACCTGCACCAGTTCCTCGATAGGGTGAATTCCCTTCCACGCCGTTTCGGAAGTGTGTCCCGGAACAGGCGCGTTCCAATCGTAACCCTCCGGACGGATCGGAGTCGCACCGTTTCGCACGTAAGCGATCGTGCCATCCGTGTCAGCAAACATGACGTTCTGTTCGTTGTATTCCAGCATGCCGAGAGCATCGTAGAACTGCTTGGCGTTCTTCGATCGGTTCATCAAATAGAACTGATCAAACAGCTTTGACTTTTCGAAGTAGGGAGTTGCTGCCGCATATGCCACTTCACCTTCGGGGGGTGAAACAATTGGCCCGAGATGAGTGAATGCCGACGGTCTGATGACGGGCTTATCCTTTCCCTTCACCACGATCTTCTGCGGACGAATCTTCGGCGTGCGCCATTTGCCGTCATACTCATATTGCGGAACGACACCCGGCTTCACCTTCAGCTCGTACACATCGGCGGTGTCGGGACCACCGGTCGTGTTGGCCCACCCGACATTCGAATTGTGTCCATACCCCATGAGCGGCATGCCGATGAGAAAGAATCCGCACATGTGCAAGTCACCGGCATGAACGCGGGCTTCATAGAGGACCGCGAGTCCCTCCCAGGTCATGTGGGGATCAGCGTGCATGATGGGGCCGTTCGTGGCGGTACGAGCGCCTGATATTGCCCATTCATTAGAACGCATGGGAATATTGGTGCCGTCGGTTTCATCGGCCGGCTTGCCTCGATCCTTATTCTTGCGACCCAAGTCGTCTTGAATCGTTCCTAAGGGCCAGCGCAGGATCATCGCACGCCCCACGGTGGCAAACATCCACGGTTCGATGTCGAGCTTGGACGCGGGAACTTTCTCTGGGTGTTCCTCCATGTACTTCTGCAAACCCGCACGGAAGGAGAGGATGATCTCTTGCAGTTCGGGAGGAGTCGAGGGCCAAGCCTTTTTGCAGACCTCCTCGTTACCGGCCAGTCGCATGATGTAATCTTGATCGATGTAGTCTTCGCCATACGCCTCAGACATTCGCCCCAAACCGGTACGGAGCGCCTGGAAGATATCCTCTAGTCGGTCCTCGGCCTGCGCATATCCGAGCGCGAACATCCCCTCGTTGATTGTGTCGGCATAAATGTGCGGCACGCCCCATGTGTCTCGGTACAGCGTCGCCTTACCTTCCTTTTCAGCGGCCCATCCGCTTGTCGCGAAAAGGCCGAGACAGAGGGAAAGGTACCATCTCGTTTTCATGCCCATCTCGTTGTTCCTGAACTTGTCGAAATGTTTTCGTCTCAAGTGATGTCGCCGGCCACCGATGTCGTCAAATTTCGATTGAAGAAGATTCCGCGCTGGCAACCCGCTCTAGGCTATCGTACAAGACCTGCGGGGGAGCTTCACGACTCAACTCGAACAGAATCATCCTTCAAACAGGAATCGAAATGAAGACGCTACTCTTGGCATGGTCGCTGTTCGCGGGACAAGGAGGGAATGCGGAGATGGATGATCCATTTCTCTGGCTCGAAGGAGTCGAGGATGCCAAGGCTCTCGATTGGGTGCGCGAGCGGAACAAGGAGTCTCTCGCCATTCTGGAGAACGACTCTCGGTTTCCCAAATTCCTAAAGATCACCGAACAACTCCTTCAGGACAAAGAACGCATTCCTTACGGGTCGCTCTATGGCCCGTGGGTGTACAACTTCTGGCAAGATGAAAAACACATCCGCGGCATCTGGCGGCGCACCACGCGAGAAAGCTATCGTCAAGCCGAACCCGATTGGGAAACCGTTCTCGATGTCGACCAATTGTCGGAAATGGAAAAGGAGAATTGGGTCTTTCAAGGGACGATCCCACTCACGCACGACGACTTCGATCGAGTCATGATCAATCTTTCGCGCGGTGGGTCAGATGCCTCAGTCTGGCGCGAGTTCGACGTGAAAACAAAGAGCTTTGTGGCGGGAGGATTCGATCTTCCGCAAGCGAAGAGCCGCATCGCCTGGTACGACCGCGACCATCTCTTGGTGGGGACAGATTTCGGCGCGGGCTCACTCACCAGTTCCGGGTATCCACGCATCATCAAACTTTGGAAACGAAGCACTCCACTTCAAGATGCAAGGACCGTCTACGAGGGAAAGGAGTCCGACGTCAGCGTCTCTTCCATCGTCAGTGATGAACCGACAGGTCGAGTCCGCCTCATTGGGCGTGGGGTGACGTTCTTCACCACCGAATACTTTCTGCTGGATGAAGAATCGCAAGTTCACCGAGTCGTGATGCCTGAAAGCGCGGAACTGGCGGAGATTTCTGATGGTTACCTCTATTTCCAGCTTCGTGAACCGATGGAGGTGAAGTCGGGGACGACGATCACTCGCGGAAGCCTCGTTCGCTATCCACTCTCGAAGATTGACGGGGGCCCGGAAGCGGTGGAGACTGTTCTTTCACCGAACGAACGCCAATCGATCCAAGGAGTGGAAGCCAGTCGATCCTTCCTGAATATCTCGCTACTCGACAATGTGGCAGGAAGCGTGCTTCGACTGAAACGAGCGAATGGTAAATGGGAGACGGAACAGGTTGCGCTTCCTGCGAACGGCGCGACCGGAATCATTTCCTCGAACGCTTATACTGACGATCTCTTTGTGACCTTCACCGGCTTTCTCGATCCTCCGAGCCTTTATGAGGTCTTGGACAAAGAGCCGCTGAAACCAGTCCTCATGAAACAGCTTCCTCCTAAGTTTGACGCGAGCAGTCAAATCGTCGAAAGGCACGATGCCACGAGCAAGGACGGCACGAAGATTCCTTACTTCGTTGTTCGGCCGAAGAATGCTCCGATGAATGGAACGACGCCGACACTTCTCTACGCGTATGGCGGATTTGAGATCCCCATGCTTCCGGCATATTCGGGCGTCATTGGCAAACTCTGGCTTGAAGAAGGGGGTGCCTATGTCCTGGCCTGTATTCGAGGAGGTGGCGAATTCGGACCCGCCTGGCATCAAGCGGCTCTCAAAGAAAACAGACAGCGGGCCTTCGACGACTTTGCCGCCGTCGCGGAGGACCTGATTAAGAGCAAGCTCACCAGTCCTCCTCATCTGGGAATTTCGGGGGCGAGTAACGGCGGACTTCTCGTCGGCACTGCATTTACCCAACGTCCCGACCTCTTCGGAGCCGTCGTCTGCGGTGTCCCTCTACTGGACATGATTCGTTACACCAAGCTGCTCGCCGGAGCGAGCTGGATCGGGGAATACGGCGATCCAGAGGACCCCGAGATGAAGAAGTCGATTTTGGAATATTCGCCGTATCAGAACGTGGCCAAGAATGGGAAATATCCCGAGGTCTTCTTTGTCACGTCAACGAAAGATGATCGAGTCCATCCGGGACATGCCCGCAAAATGGTGGCGAAGATGCTTTCGCAAGGGCACCGGGTCTATTACTTCGAGAATATCGAAGGAGGCCACAGCGCTGCCGCCAATCTTCTTCAGCGTGCCCGGCGCATCGCCCTCGAATTCACCTACTTGCATCTGAAGCTTTTTTCGAAGAGCCATTGAAGGAGGTGATCAGGAAACCATCCCATTTGGTCTTTCTGATTGCCGACTCATGGTCGCGTACAGAGTAAATCAGGTGCGGTTGCGGGATTGCTGGAATCATGGTGACAGGGTATCGTCGCGGAGTGGCAAACGGAGCACTTTCATGCGACGACGAATTTTTTGGATCTCAGGAACAGCCCTCGCGCTGTTCGCGGGATTGTTCGTCCTCGATCGTTGGCTCCGGGAATCGCCTATTCAAGAGACGGTTCAGATACCAGCTTCCACCACGCCTCTTAACTCCTCGGAACCATCGAAGGAACCCGTCACCGCACAGGATGTGCTCGATATCGCTCTTCGACGTTGGAAAGAGATCGAAAGCTATCAATGCACCGTGACGAGCACGAACCTTCTCCATTCGAAGATCCACGAAAGTGTGCTCAGCATCAAATTCAAACGACCCCATCAGTACCGACACCTGATCGTGGATGGCCACAACCAAGGGGTACTGCTGACTTACAACGGCCAGACCGTCCATGCCCGGCCGGGCGGACTCCTTCGGATGATGGTCGTGCAGATCGATCCGGGCGATGAACGCCTTGTGGATGGTCGCGGTAGACCCTTTTATGAATCGGACTGGGGAAGTGAGCTCGATCGCTGTGTCAAAGCCATCGAGGAAGGAGGTACGCTCACTCGATCTCCGGATGAGATCATCAACGATGATCCGTGCTGGGTCATCAAATCGAGTTTACCCGGCCCCGTCGATGAAGTGTGCGAGCTTTCCATCAGTCAAAAGTCTCATCTCGTCAAACGGGTCTTGAACACACGGAAAGGAGACGTGCTACGCGACGCGATTTATTCGAACATCGCACTTAATGCCGCGTTCAGCGACTCCGAATTCATCCTGAAATAACTCGTTTCATCCCCTTCGCCCACCCAAATCGCTAGAAATAGCGATTGCACTTCTCTTGGGATTCAGGGATTTACCATGTCGGAACCGAGTTTGTATTTGGATGCTCTCGCGCGGTTGCAAGAGATGTTTCCCGCGCCGCCTCTCCAACCGATACGTCCCTCGGCAAGTGTGATTCCATGGCGGACCAATCGAGAGGGGGCGACCGAAGTATTCTGGGTTCGCCGTTCGCTACAGCTGGGCGTCCTTGGTGGTTGGTATGCGTTTCCCGGTGGAGGAGTTTCCAAGACGGATGCATCGCTTCCGATTGCAGCCCCTCCGTTTCTCCATGCGGATCTGACAACCGCGTTTCCGACATACGACCTCATTGACATTGAGGACGACATCACACCAGGGGTGGTCGGCTGCCTGATTCGAGAGCTATTCGAAGAAACTGGACTCCTTCTCTCTGATGGGAACTCTTCATCGCCATTGACAAAATCGCAATTCGAAGAAGCGCGCGCGGCGATACTGCGGAAGTCGATTCGATTCGAGGATTGGCTAAAGGAACAAGAGATATCTCTTAATGCAAGCCGGCTCGTGTTCGCCGGCCGATGGATGACGCCCCCGATCTCCCCCATGCGGTTTGATACACGTTTCTTTTTGCTCGAATGGCCAGAATCAGAATCGATCCAACCCGAGATCGATCGGGGAGAACTCGTTGAAGGGGAATGGATCGAGCCGAAAGAAGCACTTCGTCGCTGGAGAGAGGAACATGTGTTGGCCGCTCCGCCGACGCTGTATTTCTTAGAGGTACTGTCGGAATTACCGGCACTCGAAGCTCCTCGCCGTCTTGTCCCGCACGGCAACGATTCCATTCACGCGATGAGAAGATTCCTGGAAACTCGCCCGGGTATCATTGCGATTCCACTTTTAACACCGACGCTCCCCCCCGCGAGAGAGACCATCTCCTATCTCGTGGGAAAAGAGAAAGTCGTGCTCGTCGACGTCGGCTCTCCCTTTCCCTCTGAAATCGATCGACTCGGCCTACTGCTTGAATTCTTGGAGAGGGAGTTCGGCAAAAAGCTCGAAGCAATTTGGCTTACGCACCACCATCCGGATCACGTTTGGGGAGTCGATCTTCTTCGAAAGAAGTTCGACGTACCGGTGATGGCTCATCCTGATACTGCCGAGCGTCTCGCATCACTCGGGATGAGAATCGATGGCTTCCTCCAGGACGGAGATGAAATCCATCTGGGTGGAGAGCCTGCCTTCAAGGTTCGTTTGATTCACACCCCCGGTCATGCCAAGGGTCATCTGGCAATTTGGGAAGAGACGCATCGCACGTTGATCGCGGGCGACCTGGTAGCTGGGCACAGCACGATCATGATCGACCCGCCCGACGGGGACATGGATGAGTATCTCTCGTCCCTCGAAAGAGTGAAGGCGTTGAACCCGCGAACTCTCTTTCCCAGCCACGGGCCGGCCATCACGGAGGGGGTGAGCCGTCTGGAGATTCTGATTCACCATCGATTGGAGCGTGAAGAGAGGATTCTGGAGCATTGGAACGGTGGTGTTCGGTCCATTCCTGAGCTTACAGCAAAAGTCTATGTGGATGTCAGCAGTCAACTTATGCCCTTCGCGGAGCGGCAGGTGGAAGCCCATTTGATTCGTTTGGAACGTCAAGGACGAATCCAAAAATGAGGTTCAGACTGAGACGAAATAATCCGTAAAGTCGTTAAAGTTTTCACCTTCCGTGCTTGACACCCCTTCCTCCCCAAGTTATCGTAGGGTCCATGCAACGGGGTGCAGTTACCCGAACTGCACATGAAAACCCAATGCAACCCCAAGGTTAAGCCTTCCGGATTAGACTCCCCCTTGAGTCCTTGACCGTAATGGAATGACGTCAAGAGCGTCTAGTGATCCGCGAACTTGCCACGTACAAGAGGTAGGCCAAAGCGTGCTTTGACCAGTCTCTTCTATTTTCGTCGATAGGCCTCGCGGTCTTTCGACCTGCCTTTACCGCACTGACTGCTCTGCGGGCAGCCAGTGACATTTGATCTGCCCACCGTTCCTGAGGAGGTCCTTGGATGCGGCTTCGTTTTTTCACACCTTCGTTACTCGCCAGTGCATTTGCCCTGGTGTTGCCCTCTCTCGCTTCTGCGGCAGTCATTACCACGAACTACGGTAACTTCGTTGCTTCGACGGTAACTTACCAAGCGGTCACGGAAGCATCAGGATCAGGAAATCCTTTCGGCTCTCCCACGTATGTGGGGGATGACACGATTCAGTTTCTTCCCACGACGTTCATTGCATCGCCGGATCTTCCCGCGCTGTCAGAGATCGTCGATAGCCAGATCCGCTTCACGATGGTGGCGAAATCGAATCAGCACATTCCCCTTCTGAATCTGACCGAAACCGGCGCGGTGACGCTGCTTGGTGATGTATCAAGCGGTGCGTATGCGACTGCCGGAGTTGGAATGGCCGTCTTCTATCACATTCGTGCGATTGACGGTGTTGCGATCAATGGACCTCAAGGGTCACTCAATATGACCTTTACTCCGACGGGTGGTTTGTACAACCTGACGAATGGCCCTCTCAATAACCAGCAGTGGTCGGGACAGCTCACCATCGATTTTGATGCGATTCTCGCATCGAAGTCACTCGCGGGTCATGCCACTACCGTTGAGATCACGTTCGACAACACCTTGAGCGCGGCGAATTACAACGGTGCGTTCGCATCTATCGAGAAACAATTCGTAGAGATCTCTGTACCCGAGCCCTCGACTGCCATTTTGGTATTGAGCGGGACCTCGCTTCTCGCTTCTATCGGATGGAGACGGCGGTTCCGTCGGTAATGAGATTCGATCGATCGAGATAGGCAACTAATAAATTCCCGTTTACGACCCAGGCCAAGGATGGCACGTCCCTCGAGAGTGTCGGATTGACCCTGGTACAAGCTCTGTTTGGCTCAAAGCACACTCCCCTGACGTTGACACCTAAGGAATAACCAACATGTTGCAGTTTTCCAACTTTCGTCGTCAGGCAAGAAATATCTTCAAGGGAGTTGGTGAGAAGATTCGCGGCCCGAAGTCGCTCCGGAACTTCGGCGTCGAGTCTCTCGAACTTCGTGACTGCCCCGCGATCTCGTTCCTGAATTTCGTGGAAAACTCTCCCACGGATCCGACACCACTTCTCGGAACGAATCCAACCATCATCACGAACAGTGCTTTGTTCGATCCAAACGGTTTCCAGTCCGCTGCTAATCCGGTTTCGCCGAGCGACTCGACCGTCGACTTCCTGACGTTCACGATCAATGCGACCCAGGGAACGACGATCAGCAAGCTTAACTTCACGATGAGCGGCGACACTACGATCACCGGCATCCCGACGTCGTTCGCCGCCGCCGGCGTTTCGGCCAATGCGTTCATCCGTGTGACGCAGCTCGACGGCACTACCGCGACTAACGTGACGAAGTCGATCAACCTCGTTTTCAATCCCAACAGTGGTCAATTCAGCCTGGCAAATGACGGAAGCTTGATCGGTAAGATCATTAACGGCAATGCAGAGATCGACGTCGATGCCCTGCTTTCCAGCAACAGCATCTCGGGGAAGGCAACCAGCATCGACGTCACGCTGACGACCACTCTCAACACCAACGCCAGCTCGAACGGATCGGCATTCATTCAGCTCAAACAGGCCGCGGTGGACGTCACCACGCTTGAGCCGACTGGTTCGATCGGCGACACCGTTTGGATTGACTACAACGGGAACGGCGTGCAAGACCCAGGTGACAACGGCCTCGACGGAGTTCCGGTCAACCTGCTCTATGCCGGTGCCGACAACACGTTCGGCACTGCGGACGACCAAACATTCACAACCACCACGGCAAACGGTGGAAAGTACCTCTTCGACAATTTGACGCTTGGGGCATATCTGGTGTCAGTGAACACCGCGAGTCCAACGCTGACGAACTATAAGAACACCTTCGATCCCGATGGTAATCTCGATTCGAAGTCGTTCGTTACCCTCACGCAAGCGGTGCCTGATAATCTCGATCAAGATTTCGGCTATGCTCCCGCGACCGGTCAGATTGGCGACACGATCTTCAATGACACCAATGCCAACGGCGTTCAGGACAGCGGAGAACTTGGAATTCAAGGCGTGACGGTCAGCATTAAAAACGCGCTGACCAATGTGACGCAAACGACGACGACCGATGCAAACGGCAATTACATCTTCAACAACCTGGCAGCCGGCAATTACACCGTGACCGTAACGACGGGAGCCGGAACACCACTCGCCGGTCTCACTCAGACAGCTGATCCCGACGGGACCATGGATTCAACTTCCACGGTCGCATTGGTCGCTCCCAACAGCATGGTCAATCTTGCCCAGGACTTCGGCTACGTCTTCAAGAGCGGATCGATCGGCGATACCATCTTCCTTGATACCAATGGAAATGGGGTGCAAAACAACGGGGAGCCGGGAATTGACGGTGTGACCGTCACCCTTCGCACCTCAGGCAACGACGGCATCATCGGAAATTCGGACGATCAAACGATCACGCAGGTGACGGCTAATGGTGGACAGTACCTCTTTTCCAATCTGCTCCTCGGTGATTACCAGGTGCAGGTCGACACGGCGAGCGCCCCCATTGTCGGACTTACCAATACGGCCGATCCCGATGGCGTTTTCGATTCCTTCTCTGATGTGACGTTGACGTCGGCTGTTCCGAACAATCTTCTCCAAGACTTCGGTTACGTCTTCAAGAGCGGTACCATCGGCGACACGATCTATAGCGATCTCAATGGAAACGGAACCCAAGACAGTGGCGAGCCTGGAATTGACGGCGTCACCGTTAACCTCGTCTTCGCTGGTGTGGACGGCGTCTTTGGAAACGGCGACGATCAAACATTCACCACGACGACCGCCAATGGTGGTAAGTATCTGTTCAACAGTCTTCTCGCTGGCAAGTACCAAGTCGCAGTCGACACGAACAGTTCTCCGTTGACTGGGTTCACGAACACCGGGGATCCCGATGGCGGATTCGACTCGAAGTCGTTGGTCACGCTCACCCAAGCGGCGCCGAACAACCTCAACCAAGACTTCGGCTATGCATTGTCGACCGGACAAATCGGCGACACGGTTTACAACGACGCGAATGGAAACGGCGTTCAGGATAACGGCGAAGTCGGCATTCAAGGGGTGACGGTCACGCTCAAGAGTAATCTTACGAGCGTCACTCAGACCGCGACCACCGATGCCAGCGGAAAGTACATTTTTAATAACCTCGCAGCCGGGACTTATACGGTCACGGTAACGACCGGAACGGGAACGCCGCTCAATGGGATGATCAATACCGGTGATCCAGACGGTAGCTTTGACTCAAAGTCGACCGTCTCGCTGGTCGCTCCGAACAGCATGATCAACCTGAACCAGGATTTCGGTTATCAATCGGCAACCGCCAATAGTAACGCGATCTTATCAGGCGTCGTTTACGTCGATGCGAACAATAACGGCATCGTTGACAATGGCGAGATCGGCATTGGAGGAGTAACGGTCACGCTCCTTCGTTCGAATGGCACGGCCTATGTCACTGTTGCGACAACCACCACGGATGCGAGCGGATTCTACACTTTCCAATCGCTGAACTCTGGCTTGTATAAGATCGTCGAAACTCAGCCCGCGAACTACCTCGACGGCAAGGAGACGCTGGGAACTCTGGGTGGCAACATCTCGAACGACATTTTCTTCGGCATCAATGTAGGCGTCAACCAGATCGGTGTCGGCTACAACTTTGGCGAGCTTGGCATGGCGACCGTGACGAAGCGAATGTTCCTTGCGAGCACGGGAACGTTGACCTCAGGAACGAGCGTCGCCTCTGGTTTGGCTGCATTGTTCGGAAATTCGCCTTCGAACTCATCGCTGGTGAACGCCTTCCTCAACCCAACGGTGGCACGAGCTCAGGGCTTCGACGCAAGTGCCTTCGACCAGGCTCTCGAACTCGCGGGAGCGACCATGCTTCTGCAACGATCACGTACCAGCACCGGCACGGGAACGAACACGAGTGGAACGGTGGACGCCGATCAACAGTTCCTCGATCTCGAATCGAACGAAGCGATCGTCGATCATGCTCTCGCGGATCTCGAGGCCGAGCTGGTCTAAGCGTTCTGCTACCTTTGATAAACATTCGCCTGTCGCGTTCCTCAGGGTCCCAACGCGGCAGGCGCCCCTTTTTCTTGCCTCACCCGTTATCATCTTCTTCAAGTGAACACCCAATCATCCGGTTGTAGAGGATATGCCGGTTATGAAGGCGGACTTTCATATCGTTTGTCGAACTTAACGGTCGCCCCGACTTTGTCGGTGAGGAGATGACCTAAAAGTGAATGTAGGTAGCCTTGGAAGCTTTTGCCGGCCGCTAAGTGATATGCTCACGCCATAAGGCGGCCTTGCGGATGGCTAACGTCGTGCGACCAGCCATCACCCGCCTCGAAAGAATCAAAACTGAACCCTCGCCGATACGCGATGGTTCGACTCGGACCCTCCCATGAGTTCATCGATTGTCGTAGCAAATACGCTTACTGGTCACGCTCCGAGGACGAGGCTTCTCGGGCGGAAAGATCTTCCCCGTTCGCGCAAGGAACTGACTGACCGATACGAGGTATTGTCCGCGCTACTTCGCGAGGGAATCTGGGACTGGAATCTTGTGACAGGAGACGTTGAGTATTCGTCTCGCTGGCAAGAGCTGATCGGCATTAATGAAGCCGATCTGGGTCATTCGATTGAGGGCTGGCTGAATCGCATTCACCCCCTCGATCGGCCAGGCGTCTCCTCTCAACTGGAAGCTCTTCGCGTCGGCCGATTTCCCAAAATTCACAACCAGCACCGTCTATTGCACAAAGATGGCGAGTATCGGCACGTCGAGATCGACGCCGTCGCGCTGACGGACGAAGAAGATACTCGCCGAGTCGTGCGAGTGATTGGGACGATCTCCGATGTTACCAAGCAACGGCTCGTCGAACACAAACTTTTGTTCGACACCTATCATGATCCTCTCACCGGTTTGCCGAATCGAACGTACTTCACGGCGCTGCTCGATCAAGCGATCGATCGGCGAGCCACTGATACGGATACCAAGTTTGGCGTCATCGTGATTGATCTCGATCGATTCAATCGAATCAATGACGGACTGGGACACTCGTCGGGTAACAAGATTCTATTAGCAGCCACCGAACGACTGCGTCACGCGCTTCGTGCAGAGGACATTCTCGCTCGTCTTGCGGGAGATGAGTTCGCTATTTTGCTCGATCCCGTTTCCTCCGCTGACGATGTCGAAAAGATGGCGGAACGGCTTCAGTCGAACCTCTCACGTGTCTTCGAAATTGAAGGTCGATCAATCTTCCTGTCCGCATGCGCGGGAATCGCATTGCCCGAGGAAGAAGGGCTGACAGGGGAGATTCTCCTTCAGAATGCTTGTGCCGCGGCGAATCATGCGAAATCCCTCGGCCGAGCTCGCTCCAAGAGATTCGCACCGGCTTTGGTCGAAAACAGACGCGATTTGATCCAGCGAGAAACCGAGCTTCGGCAAGCCATCGAACGGCATGAATTCCAGCTTCGATACCAGCCGATCATCTGCGTAGAGACTGGTCGGCTGTCTGGTTTCGAGGCCCTCGTCCGTTGGGAACATCCCGTGATGGGCCAGATCGAGCCGTCCGAATTCATTCCGATGACGGAAGAGACCGGCCTGATCATTCCGCTCGGTCAATGGATTCTTGCCGAGGCGTGCGAACAGATGCGCGATTGGCAGAGCCGATTCCCCGCCACCGATCCGTTGTCGATCAGCGTCAATCTCTCTTGCAGGCAGCTTGCGGATCCGGACCTCGTGGCGTCGGTGCAGTCGATTAAGCAGCTCTCTGGTCTCGCGCCCAATACGCTTCGGCTCGAAATCACTGAAAGCTTGATGATGGAAGATACGGTGAATGCCTCTCTCATGGTCGAGAAGCTTCGCGACCTGGGCATTGGAATTCACGTCGACGATTTCGGAACCGGGTATTCGTCTCTCTCGACGCTGCCACACCTGCCGATCGACACGCTCAAGATCGATCGCTCGTTCATCGCGCGGATGTTCGATAACTCAAGGACCGCGCAGATCGTGAAGACGATTATCTCGCTTGCCAAGACCCTTGATCTCGACGTGACGGCGGAGGGAGTTGAAACTCGCGAGCAACTCGAAAAACTTCGGGAGCTGGGGTGTTGCCATGCCCAGGGCTATTACTTTTCGGCACCGCTCGATAAGGAAGGCGCCGAGCGTCTCATTCAGTCGCATCCCACTTGGATGTAGTCCGAACATCACCGAGCCGAAAGCAGGAATTCAGGCGTATCGGTGATTATTCCTTCGATGGGAAGTTGCGACAGCATGTCGTGTTCTTCCTTCGACTTCAAGCCATAGACCATACTGCTGATCTCGTGCGATGCGAGTTCATTGACGATTTCCTCATCGACCCACTCCGCATCCCATACCACCCAATCGATCGGCGGGTCCAAGGCGATGGATGCCACAAGCTTCGATCGGTGGAGAGGCCTGCAACAGATGAGAAGCCCGCGCTCCGTCGTCGGATGGGTGGGACACTGCGCGATCGCGGGATGCCAAAAGGACGTGATCAACAACCGATGACGCGCCCCCAGTGATTCGATCACCGGCCCCAACACTTTGCGGTGGCGATAGTCCTTGATCTCTAAATTCCAGAATGTATCAGGATGTTGCTCGAGTGCTTCATGAAGCAGAGGAACCGAATAGCCCACTTCTCGGCTAAGCTCCGCGCGCGAAAGGGATGAGACCTGGCTCCCCGAGGGAGCATGACGATCATGAAACAACACGATCTCGCCTAACGAGCTCACGCGAAGGTCGGTCTCGATCCCGTCGACTCCTAAGGAGACGGCCGCGTCAAAAGCCGCGAGCGTGTTTTCCGGAAACTTCTGATGTAATCCGCGGTGACTCATAACGAGCATGGCGATTCCCCTCTTTGCTGAAGTCGAGTGGAACGATTGAATGGCCGCATGATACGCTGTTCACTCGACATAACACTCAACTAATAAGTCTTTCACGACGAGAGAGCAACCCAAGACGGTATGTCGCACGGAGACGGAAAATGTACGACGTCGCGGTGATTGGTCTGGGAGGAATGGGAAGTAGTACGGTCTATCATCTGTCGAAGCGTGGAGCAAACGTTATCGGTTTCGACCAATTCTCACCGCCGCATGATCAAGGGAGTACGCACGGTCGAACCAGGCTGATCCGCCAAGCCTACTTCGAACATCCGAACTATGTTCCTCTCATTCGACGTGCTTATGAACTGTGGAGTGAATTAAGCACTGAATGGAAACAACCTCTCTTCCATCAAGTCGGCCTCCTCGAAGCTGGTCCGCGAGAAGGAACTCTCGTCTCCGGCGTTCGCCAAAGTGCATCAGAGCATCACCTGACGATTGAGAATCTCTCTCCTAAAGAAGCTCGAAGCCGTTTCCCAGGAATCACAGTACCGGAAGATATGGACGTTGTTTTCGAGCCGACGGCAGGGATTTTAGAAGTCGAACATTGTGTCGAAGCGGCGTTGAGTCTCGCGCAGTCTTATGGGGCAATTCTTCGATTTGGTGAACCGGTAA
Organism: bacterium; assembly: GCA_019748235.1. GTDB lineage: Bacteria > Planctomycetota > Planctomycetia > Kolteriales > Kolteriaceae > JAIEPU01. The sequence continues at coordinate 4,778 of JAIEPU010000319.1, read as the reverse complement.
TTCGCTGGGAACAAGATGGACAAGGGTTTGCGATTACCACTCCTGCTGGTCGAACGTTCGCGAGCCGTCTGGTCGTCGCCGGAGGGCCGTGGGGTGGAAAGCTCCTGTCGTCGCTCTCGGTTCCTCTGCTTATCCTGCGAAAGACGCTGCATTGGTTCGCAACAATTGATACGAGCTATGACGCGGCCGCCGGATTTCCCGCGTTTCTCGTCGAAACGGGGCATCGCTACTTTTATGGCTTTCCGGTCACGGATGAACTCGGCCTGAAAGTAGCGGAACATTCGGGGGGTGATGTGGTGGACGACCCCTCCGTCGTTGAAAGGCAAGAGCTGCCGTCCGATCGAGCCAGCGTGCGAGAGTTTTTGGAGAGGTGGCTTCCGAAGGCAACTCAGTCCCAGACGGCATTTGCGACGTGCCTTTACACCATGAGCCCAGATGAAAACTTCATCGTCGGCGAATTTCCCTCAGGCAGAGGCGTCTACTTCATCGCGGGATTGAGTGGTCACGGATTCAAATTCGCCAGCGTGATGGGAGAAGTATTAACCGACCTCGCATTGAACGGCCGAACGGACCATCCCATTGAATTTCTTTCCCCCCTCCGTTTCCGGACATGACCGATGACCCGCCATCTCCCTCGTCAAGAAATAGGAGAGGCCCGAAAGTCGCGATGACTTTCGAGCCTCTTTTGCTTTCGGGATCAAAAGGTGATCCAACGAAAGTGGTGGCTGCCCGCTGACAGCCCGCCGGCTGTCGCCTAAGCGCTACCACCTCGACGGCTACAGGAACTACTCAACGGACCACCTCCTTTCGAAATTGAACCATCCCGCTTCTGCCAGAGCCTTGCTGACTTCTTGACGGGTCTTGTCCATTCGCGCCGCGTTCGCGCGACCGATACACGATTATTTCTCGAAGGGCTGCAAGCTGACAAGCCCGAAACAGCATCTTCGAGAGACCGATATCACAATGACGTTGTTAAGCTGCAAAGGTTCGCGCGCGAGGGCCAAAAAATCCCAAAGGAATCTGATGGAATTCGCCTGATCAGCGAAGCGTCACAGATTGTCGCAGGATGAAAATCTATCCACAGCAAGGAAGAGACAGTTACTTGGCGGCAATGGTCATACGGTCGCTGAGTGGGATCTTTAACGTCTGGACGGTTCGGGAAACTCGGGGGCAGGTAGCGCCGGCAAATTAGCGGGAGGGGGCGGAACGACGAATTTACCCCCGTTGAAATCATCCACGACGGGGGGAGGAGAGTCATACGAACGGGCGAGATTATCTTGCAGCCGGATGACGGTACCGTCTTGAATGGCCACCTTCCAAGGAGGGGCGATAGCGGCCTCTTCATGGGTGCGTAGGGCCACTACCCCGCCCGCACAGGCGCTGGCCACGATTCCATATCCAATCCAATAGACCGCTTTCATGGCTTCCTCGGTAGTGTCTGCATTTGACTTTAGTACGGTCCAACTTGAAAGAACAGTCACTTTCGCCACGAAAAGCGTGATTGACCCGGGGGCTTTTACAAGCTTTAACGATTATGTCATTCGAGCGGCTCGACGGAAAGTTCGGCAATCGTGCCGACGTCAACGGCCAACGCGAACGCGGTCGCATGGGTGCGGCAATGAGAAATACTGATCTGAATTCCTTGGATGCCGACGCGCTCTGCTTGCTCACGTGTGGGGCCGCCGAGTCCGACGATGGGACGCCCGGTTTTCTGGTTTTGCACTTCCATGTCCAGCCAGCTGATGCCGTGCCGCCAACCGGTTCCAAGCGTTTTTAAAATGGCCTCCTTCGCCGCGAATCGGCCGGCGAAGCGTTCGATGGAGGAACGATGCGATTGGCAGTAGGCAATCTCGCTTGCCGTAAAGACCCGTTGCAGGAATTGCTCGCCATGCCGTTCGATCATGCGGGCGATGCGTCCGCACTCAATGATATCCGTCCCAATGTTGATGATGTTCATCGCTACTCTTAGTTTCCCGCGACCACCGAACCTCCGTGTAGGGACTATTGTGGCGAATTTGGGGAACTGCCGCAAACTGGGATTCACGGATAACTTGTGATTGTGAGTTTCGAAAGCGAATCGAGCGCATTGACGGGAAGAGTCGATCAAGCACGGTACTTGGCGAATTGGGGATCATCGAGCAGCTTGAATGTCTTTGCTTCCGACATAATTGACTCGCCACGCTGCTTGATCCAGAACTCACCAATCGGGCCAAGCCGATCTGCCGCAAGTTTCAAGTAATCGATCCGCGCGGGATTAAGCTTCATCAACCGGCAACAAGTCGCATCGACGGCCGGAAGTTGCCGTCCCATGACGACGACTCCCATGGCCTTTGCCTCCCCCATGATCGGGCCGTCCCCTTCCATTCCGACGATGCCGTCAACAATAGCAAGGCTGGGCTTCACCGTCCCGACGATGTCAACCACCGATTCGTTGATCCCTTCACGGTGAAGGACGTTCTTCGGCCAGCCGTAACAGATGCCGGGCATGACGCCGAAGAAGTTTTTCATCGACAGCGTCGCGCCGGTCCAGTGATGTGTCTTCATCTTTGGAAGTGACACCACCATGTCAGCGCGGCGAAGAGATCGAGGGAGATAAATCGTCTTGAGAGTGGTTCGACGAACGGCGTTTCGCACGACGTCGACGTCATCATGATTCAAATCGACGAAGGGGAGCTTCGCATCGCGCAGAAGATCACCGACGCCTGACTCATCGAGCACGAGGTAAGTATCTCGGCAATGCCCGGGGCCCTCGGCCACGAAGACCTCTCGCGCGTCCATGCTGCGAAATGCCTCGGCCACTTCGCGAATGAAAATAGGATTGGTATTGATGTGCGGAGCCTCGGTCGCGGGTTCGACGAGGTTGGGCTTGAGCATGATGCTCTTACCCGCGATCTCCCGCCGTGTGATGCCGAGTTCCTTCATCCCCGCGAGAACGACGCTTCGAATACTCGAATTATAATTTGGCGTACGGCCTATGAACGTCTCGGTCGATTGCGGCCAATGGCGACTCAGCCACGCCGCTCCGACACCGGCGGCTGTGACCGCCCCCACAGCCGTCAGCCATTCACGGCGTGTCATCGTCCTTGGATCGAACTTAAGAACGGGATGCATGGACCGCTCCCTTTGGACGCTGAACGCCGAGGAAATCGAGAGTCTGGGTCGATGACGCCATTAACAAACAACCGAGCTGCATGGCGGCATCAGGACGAGGAAGAACTCGTTTCGAAGACTCATTAAGCCAGGACGAAGCATCGACCGGCAATCTCCCCCAAGCGGCAAGCCCCAGAAGCCCCCAACCGAGCGACTCCGCGGATCTGACTCTTACAAGTTCTCGAGAGAGGTAGTCGAGCGATTTTTCAACAGCCGGCGATGGTTCATTGCCATCCGCCAACGCGACGAGCGCCATCCCTGTCGGAGCTGGTTTCGGCCGAAGCGACGTGCCAAACGTGACGTTGTTGCCGAAATTCCATCCCCCCTCGGGAATGACGCGATCATTGATCATCGCCAGGCCGAGTCGCACGCGGGGATGATCGGCGAATCCCGCGCGGCGAAGGGCGATCACGGCCATCGCGGTCGGCTCCAGCCATGAATAGGTATCATTGACCCATGACCAGCCAGGAATGGTCGTATCATGCCCTAACGCGCCATCCTTCGGGTTCGGAAATGTGATTCCCTTATGCTGCAGGAGCCAGTGACAACCTCGTGTCACCGGCGTTGTGGAGGAACCAGCCGCTTGCCACAGAAGTAGAGCGTACGATGTCGGCCATTCCGGAGTCTGCAATTTGAAGGAAACTCCGACGGCACCATCGGAGCGCTGAATGGATGTCAGCCATCGGGTCGCATTCGCCGTTGCAGGATCGACAGAATTTTGAGTATCGGACGCCAACAGTCCGAGTGCGGCGAGGACGGTCGGCTCTGTGGCCGGTTCGCCTCCCGTCCGATACCCCCAGCCCGGCTCGGAACCACGAATTTCCAGCAGCCGATCACGAGCTGTTTTTACCCAAGATTGCATCCGGCCGACCTGCGAAAAGACCCGCGCGTGCCTTGTTCCCTAAAAACTATAGCACGCGAAGTTCGCAAATTGAGGATTGATGACGTGCGATAAAAAAAGAACGGGTGACACCCACATGTCACCCGTTCCCCAAAATGGAATTAAGGAAGTGGCCGATTACCCGCCGATAGTGAAATCACGAGTTTTGGAGTCAAAACGCTCGACTTTGCCATCCTTTTTATATCGACCATGGTGCACCACGCGATACGTTCCCTTCGGCGCCTTTTCGTCGATTTGCCACTTCACGATGAACAGAAAGGGTTCGGGGCGATGCTTCAGAGGAATCGGGGCGAGTGAAAACGCCTCCTTCTTCTCCTTGATCGGATTCCCCTTCTCATCGAGCACTGGGGGCGCCTTGACCTGTTCCCAACGGCAGGTTGCTCCCCAGTCGCCGTCCCGAACCACGGTCTCCCACTGATCGGGGGCTTTCACGAGTCGCTGAACCTCGAAATAGCGATCCGTTCGCTTGTAGTCGTTCGAGGGATTGCCCGTCCAGAACGACACCGTGAGTTCATCTCCCGGCTTGTAGGATTCGTTTACATCGCCGCTGATGTCGCCGAATTTCGCGTCTTTTGGAGCGTTTTCGTCTGGGCCATCAGTCCAGGTATTTTTGGCCGACGCTCGCATGTCGGTCGGTTGAACCGAAGGAGTCACCGCTTGACCTTCCTTAAGGGCCCGTGCGAGCTTGACGAATTCCTGGCGGTATCCCGATTCGGTCCAGGGACCA